>JABFXD010000456.1 GCA_013361925.1 Streptomyces sp.
CCGCGGCGGTCAGTACGGGCCGTGGCATCCGGGACGCTGCGCCGAGCTGGTGGTCGTCGCCGAGGGTGCGGAGAAGGTCGTCGGTCATGCCGGTGAGCTGCACCCGCGCGTGGTGAAGGCCTTCGGTCTGCCCGCGCGCACGTCCGCGATGGAGCTGGACCTGGACGCGCTGGAGGCCGTCGGCGACGACACGCCCCAGGCGCCGAGCATCTCCACGTTCCCTGTCGCTACGCAGGATGTGGCGCTGGTGGTCGACAAGTTCGTACCGCATGCGGACGTCGAGGAGGCGCTGCGGGACGGTGCGGGTTCCTTGCTGGAGGCCATTCGGCTGTTCGATGTGTACGAGAACGCTGAGCAGCTGGGTGACGGGAAGAAGTCGCTGGCGTATGCGCTGCGCTTCCGCTCGGCGGATCGGACGCTGACCGTGGATGAGGCTTCGGCTGCGCGGGATGCGGCGGTTGCGTTGGCGGGGGAGCGGACCGGAGCCGTCCTGCGCGGCTGAGAAATCCGTTACCTCACTCGTTTGAGTGAGAACTCCCAGTGATCTGGCCCATCCGGGCCATGGCTCGACAGAATCGGACCGGCCTCTCGGGGTCGGTCCGATTCTGCTGTCTGGGCCTATATGGGGGGCCATCGGCATGATCCGTATCAGGGGTCGGGTTCCCCGCAGGGTGCTGGCGTTGGGGTTGCCCACCGCCTGGGGCGCCGTGGCGATCACCTACAAGATGACCTGCCCGCTCGCCCAGCAGACCGGGTTCGAGGCGCGGCTGGCCACCAGTGCCGTCTTCTTCGCCGTCGGCACCGGGCTGATACTCCACGTCCGCAAGGCGCTGGTGCGTGAGCTGCGGCAGATCCGGCAGGTCGCCGGGGCCGCCCAGAGCGCGCTGCTGCGACCGCTGCCCCCGCGGATCGACGGCTTGGACATCGCCGCGGCCCAGCTGTCCGCGGACCGGGGCGCTTCCGTGGGCGGTGATCTCTACGAGGTCGTCGCCACCGAGCACGGCGTCCGCGCGGTCATGGGTGATGTGCGCGGCCATGGGCTCGCGGCCATCGGCACGGCCGCAGCCGTCCTGGGCAGCTTCCGTGAGGCCGTGCACGACGAGGCCGAACTCGGCTGTGTCCTACGGCGGCTGGAGCGGGCGCACGCCCGGCATCTGCGCGAACGGGCCCGCACCGAGCCGTCCGTCGCCGAGGAGTTCGTCACCGTACTCCTGCTGGAGATCCGCGAGGACGGAGCGGTGTACGCGCTCAACTGCGGTCACCCCTGGCCGTACCTCCTCAGCGGTCCCCGGGTGGACCCCCTCACCCGAGCGGATCCCCTCCCTCCGCTCGGGCCGTTCCCGCTGCCGCCCCACCTGCCCGCGCTGCCCTGCGGCCACCTCCTCCCCGGCGAGACCCTCGTCCTCCACACGGACGGAGCCGAGGACGCGAGGGACGCGAACGGCCGGTTCTTCTCCCTGCCGGCGGCCCTGAAAAAGGCTGTGGATCAGGTCCCCCAGGCTCTACTGGGCTCTGTCTTCACGGCGCTTCTGCGGCACACCACCGGCACCCCGCAGGACGACATCGCCTTACTGGTACTGCGAAACGACCGCCAACCGAAACGCCCCTCAGGGGCGCGGGGAACCGCGCGACCAGCCACATCGCACCCGCAGCCGACAACGCACCTTTAGTCACCCCGCGTTGGCCGGCGCAGCGCGGCGCGGCGACGCCGTCCGCCCCGCCACGGAGTGTCGGGCAGGCAGCTGGGCGGACGGCGCGGAATCGGGCCGCCGCACTGTACGAGGGGGAGCCGGCGGCCCGGCCGGCCTCTTGCGAGGCATTTCAGTCAACCGGCTGGAAACTCTCCGCGACAGTGCGCGCACGCTACGGATTCGAGCACTCCGTTCACACCCCGTGTGAAGACACACCCACTACTCTGACGGCACCGAGCCACCCGGGGGGCATATATGCAGCCCAATACTCTGCTCGACGCGATCCTGGACGAGGCGGGGATCTCGCACGCGGGGTTGGCCGCACACGTGAACCAGGCGGGACGGGCGCGCGGGCTCGCGCTCCGGTACGAACACACCGCCGTGGCCCGCTGGTTGAAGGGCCAGCGCCCCCGCGGCCAGGTGCCCGACCTGATGTGCGAGGTGCTCGCCGCCCGGCTGCACCGCACCGTCACCCTCGACGACATCGGCCTCGGTGTCCCCGGTGAGCCCTCCACCCCGCACACCACCTCGCTGTCCGGCTTCGTGGAGCGGGCCACCGCCCTGTGGCGCTCCGACGAGCAGCAGCGTCCGCACATCCTGGGCGCCCCCGCGGTCACCGGTACGCCCGCCGTCATGCCGGTGTGGGAGTGGGAGAACCCGCCCGAGGACGTCGATGTGTCGCGTGGTGGGCGGCATCGGGTGACCGCCGGCGACCTGGAGATGCTGCGGGCCGCCCGGACGCACTACGAGCAGATGTACCGCAAGGCGGGCGGGATAGCGACCCGTACCCGGATCGTCGGGTTCCTGAACGCCGAGGCGGCGCCGTTACTGCGCGGCAGCTACACCGACGCCACCGGGCGCCAACTGCACCGGGCCACCGGCGGGTTGGTGGCGATCGCGGGGATCTGCGCGTACGACTCCGACGCGCACGGACTCGCCCAGC
Organism: Streptomyces sp.; assembly: GCA_013361925.1. Lineage (GTDB taxonomy): Bacteria > Actinomycetota > Actinomycetes > Streptomycetales > Streptomycetaceae > Streptomyces. Next base: position 2,635 of record JABFXD010000456.1, read on the forward strand.
GGTACTTCCACCAGGCGCTGCGGCTGGCGAAGGCCAGTGGGGACCGGGGACTTGGCGCCTATGTGATAGCGCTGCTCGTCAACCAGGCGCTGTTCATGCGTGAGCACCGGCAGGCCGTGGCCTTCGCGGAGGCCGCGCTGCGGGCCGCGGGCAAGCACATCACCCCGGCCCTCGCCTCCGACCTGTACGCGATGCAGGCGAAGGCGTACGCGCACCTCGGCGACGGTACGAGCGCGTTGTCCTGCATCCGGCGTGCCGAGCAGGCCGCCGAACGCATCCGGCGCGGATACGAACCTGACGAAACGGGCTATGTCCAGCCGGGGTTGGTCAATGTCCAGGTGGCGGAGGCGCTGCTCAGCCTCGGCGAACTGGTGGCGGCGGGGGAGCACGCCGCCGCGGCCGTGGACAATCCCGCGCACGACCGCGGCCGAGTACACCGGCTCGCGATGCTCAGCACGATCGAGCTGCGCCGGGGCAACGCCGACAAGGCGGTGGCCACCGCGGTACAGATGGCCGAACAGGCCCGCGGAATGGAGTCGCAGCGACTGCGCGACAGACTCAGGGCGGTGCGCGAACACCTGGTCCGCAGCGGCTGCGCGGGCACGACCGAGGCAGCCGAACTCATCGACGGAGCACTGCGCGTACCGCTGTAGGCAGGTTCCTGAGCACCTACACCCACCGTCCCTGCTGCGATATTGCCACTTACTCGACGGAAGGTGGCAGAACCGTGCAGTGGACGAAACAGAACGAACAAACTGTGTATGCGAACCGCTGGTTCACCGTCAACCTGGCAGATGTGGAACTGCCGGACGGTCGGCACCTGGACCACTTCCTGATACGGCTGCGGCCCGTCGCCGTGGCCACGGTGGTGAACGAGGCCAACGAGGTACTCCTCCTGTGG
>JABFXD010000866.1 GCA_013361925.1 Streptomyces sp.
AGGGAGTGCGCCCTCGCCGAGATCCGCGTCTACCGGGACGTCAGCCTCGCCGTCATGGCCCACATGGGCCGCATCCTGGGCTGGTCCCGGGCCAGGTCGGCGGTCCTCGCCGCGGGCATCCACGGGGTGTACGCCTTCGAACGGGCCGCGGGCTGGCGCCGGATGGTGTCCCTGAGGATGCCCGAACGGCGCGACGCGCTCGGCGGCCCGGCCACCGCGGCCCCCGAGTTCGCCTGACCCCGACGACCTAGAGCCAGCCCCGCCGTTTGAACGTCCGGTACAGCAGGACCTCCAGGGCGGCCATCAGCGCGATCACCGCCGGATACGACCACACCCAGTGCAGCTCCGGCATGTGGTCGAAGTTCATGCCGTAGATCCCCGCGATCATCGTGGGGATCGCGGCCATGGCCGCCCACGCGGAGATCTTCCGCATGTCGTCGTTCTGCCGGACGCTCATCTGCGCCAGATGCGCCGACAGGATGTCCGACACCAGCCGGTCCAGGCCCTCCACGGACTCGTTCACGCGCGTGAGGTGGTCGTTGACGTCCCGGAAGAAGGGCCGCGCCTTCTCGCTGACGAACGGCACCGAGCCGCCGAACTGGCCGAGCCCCGCCAGCCGGGTCAGCGGCAGCGCCAGTGGGCCCGTGGCCCGGCGGAACTCCAGGATCTGCCGCTTGAAGGTGTAGATCCGCGACGCCGTGTGCCGCGAGCCGCCGCCCCCGTCCGGCGAGAACACCTCCGCCTCCAGCTCCTCCAGGTCCGTCTGGAGCTCGGTCGCGACCTCCACGTAGTGGTCGACGACGGCGTCCGAGACCGCGTAGAGCACCGCTGTGGGGCCCTTGTGGAGCAGGTCAGGCTCCTGCTCCAGACGGCGCCGTACGGCCTTCAGCGGGGCGCCCTCGCCGTGCCGGACGGTCACCACGAAGGAGTCGCCGAGGAACAGCATGACCTCGCCGCTGGACACCCGGTCGCTCCTGGGCTCGTACACCACCGGCTTCAGGACCAGGAACAGCGAGTCGTCGTAGACCTCCAGCTTGGGCCGCTGATGGGCCTTCAGGGCGTCCTCGACGGCCAGCGGGTGCAGCCCGAACTCCTCGGTGACGAGAGCGAACTCCCGCTCCGACGGCTCGTGCAGCCCGATCCAGACGAACCCGTCCCCGGCCCGCGCCTCGGCGAGGGCGTCGGACAGGTCGTCGGGTCCCTCGGTGCGGTGCCCGTCGCGGTAGACGGCACAGTCCACGATCACGGTGCGTATTCTCCCGTCACTCGCCCGCCGGCGCACACGCGCGTGCGCCTACCCTGGGCCGCATGCCCACGCTGATCCTCGTCCGGCACGGACGATCCACCGCCAACACCGAGGGACTGCTCGCCGGGTGGACACCCGGTGTCGCCCTGGACGAGCGCGGCCGGACGCAGGCCGCCGCGCTGCCCCAGCGGCTCGCCGCGCTGCCCCTCGCCGAGATCGTCAGCAGCCCCCTCCAGCGCTGCCAGGAGACCCTCCAGCCCCTCCTGGACGCCCGGCCCGGACTCACCGCGCACACCGACGAGCGGATCGGGGAGTGCCATTACGGCGACTGGTCCGGCCGCAAGCTCGCCGAGCTCAGCGGCGAGCCCCTGATGGAGGTCGTCCAGGCCCACCCCTCGGCGGCCGCGTTCCCCGGCGGCGAGTCGATGCGCGCGATGCAGACCCGCGCCGCCGAAGCCGTACGGGAGTGGAACGCGCGCGTGGAGCGCGACCACGGCGCCGACGCCGTCTACCTCATGTGCTCGCACGGCGACATCATCAAGTCGCTCGTCGCGGACGCGCTCGGACTTCATCTCGACCTCTTCCAGCGGATCTCCGTCGAACCGTGTTCCATCACCGCGATCCGTTACACCCGTCTGCGCCCATTTCTCGTACGCCTCGGCGACACCGGTGATTTCGCGTCCCTGGCGCCGCGCGAGGTGCCCCCGGCGGACGACGCCCCGGTCGGGGGTGGTGCGGGCGCACCGTGATCGTCGGGCGCAGTAGGGTGAAGCGGTCGCAAGCGCGGCGCACCCATCCACGACTCCAGGAGACAGGACGTGTCCCGTCAGGTGTTCCTCTACGACCCCCCGGACCGCTTCGTGGCCGGTACGGTCGGGCTGCCCGGACGCCGTACGTTCTTCCTCCAGGCCACTTCCGGCTCCCGGGTGACCAGTGTGGCCCTGGAGAAGACCCAGGTCGCCGCCCTCGCCGAACGCATGGACGAACTGCTCGACGAGGTCGTGCGGCGCAGCGGCGGCAACGCCTCCGTGCCGGCCATGGCGCCCACCGAGATCTCCGACACCGCCCCGCTGGACGCCCCCGTCGAGGAGGAGTTCCGCGTCGGCACCATGGCGCTGGCCTGGGACGGTGAGGAACAGCGCATGATCGTCGAGGCCCAGGCCCTCGTGGAGCTCGACGCCGACTCCGAGGAGGACCTCGCCGAGGCCGAGGAACGCCTCCTCCAGGACGAGGAGAACGGCCCCCCGATGCTGCGGGTCCGGCTCACCGGCGTACAGGCCAGGGCCTTCGCCAAGCGGGCCCTGGACGTCGTCAACGCCGGACGGCCGCCCTGCCCGCTGTGCAGTCTCCCGCTCGACCCGGAAGGACACGTATGTCCGCGCCAGAACGGATACCGCCGCGGAGCGTGACCACGGCAGAACTGCTCACCCTCGGTGAGCTGACGGTGCGCGGACAGATCCGGGACGCCTCCAACGCGGTGCTGTACTGCTCCGTGGCGCACGACGGCCAGGAGGCCCTCTGCGTCTACAAGCCCGTCCGCGGCGAGCGCCCCCTGTGGGACTTCCCGGACGGCACCCTCGCCCAGCGCGAGGTCGCCGCCTACGAGGTGTCCGAGGCGACCGGCTGGGACCTCGTACCGCCCACCGTGCTGCGCGACGGGCCCTACGGCGAGGGCATGGTCCAGCTGTGGATCGAGGGCGCGCCCGGCGCCGAGCTGCTCGCCCTGGTCGACGGCGAGGAACCCGAGCCCGGCTGGAAGGCCATCGGCTTCGCCGAGGTCGACGAAGGCAGGACCGCGCTCCTCGTGCACGCCGACGACGAACGGCTGCGGCGGCTCGCCGTCCTCGACGCCGTCATCAACAACGCGGACCGCAAGGGCGGCCATCTGCTGCCCGCGGGCGACCGCCTCTACGGCATCGACCACGGCGTCACCTTCAACGTCGACAACAAGCTCCGCACCCTCCTGTGGGGCTGGGCGGGCGAGCCCCTGACGGGGGAGGCGGTCGACGTCCTCAAGGGCCTCAAGGAGGCGCTCGGCGCCGAGGGAGCCCTGGCCGCGCGTCTCGCCGTACTCATCACCCCCGCCGAACTCGACGCCACGCGCGCGCGGGTCGACGACCTGCTCGCCACCGGCAAGCACCCGGAGCCCAGCGGGGAGTGGCCGGCCATTCCCTGGCCGCCGGTCTAGCAGCACACCGGACGGCAGTCCACAAGAACGCCTTACCGGCCATCTGGCCCGGTCCGGTTCGTATACGGAACATCCGTCCGGTTAGGCTCATGACAT
>JABFXD010000429.1 GCA_013361925.1 Streptomyces sp.
GAGGGGCGGTTGACGGTGCGTAAGGCGTGGCTCGTGGCGGGTGCCGCTCTCGGGGCGGGGCTGAGCTTCGTGATGCTGCTCGTGGTGGGGGTCTACGTCGCCGCGGGGAACCTCGCCAACGGGGTCGGGGGCGCGACGAAGGCGCTGGCCAAGGGCGCTGTGCCGGCCGCCTATTCGGGGCTGGTCCAGAAGTGGGGCAACCTGTGCACCGCCATCAACCCGGCCCTGCTCGCCGCCCAGCTGTACCAGGAGAGCGGGTTCAACCCGAAGGCGCAGAGCCCGGCGGCCGCGCAGGGGATAGCGCAATTCATCCCGGGGACCTGGGCCACGCACGGCATCGACGGCGACGGGGACGGCGACCGCGACGTATGGGATCCGAATGACGCGATTCCATCGGCCGCGTCCTACGACTGCAAGCTCGCCTCGTACGTGAAGGACGTCCCCGGGGACGCCACGAGGAACATGCTCGCGTCCTACAACGCGGGCGCCTACGCGGTCATCAAGTACGGGGGCGTACCGCCGTACAAGGAGACCCAGAACTACGTGAAGACGATCACGACGCTGGAGGAGAGCTTCGCCGCTCCCGTCACCCGCGTCGACCCGTCCAAGCAGGCCGCCGCCGCGATCACCTACGCGCAGAACAAACTCGGCACGCCCTACCTGTGGGGCGGTGACGGTACTGCTCAGGACGGGGGGCGGTTCGACTGCTCGGGGCTGACGAAGGCCGCCTACGAGAGTGTCGGGGTCACGCTGCCGCGCGTCGCCAACGACCAGTGGAACGCGGGTCCGCATCCGGCCAGGGACGAGCTGCTGCCGGGCGATCTGGTCTTCTTCTCGGACGACCTCACCAACTCCCGCACCATCCGGCATGTGGGGATTTATGTCGGCGGCGGATACATGATCGACGCCCCGAGAACGGGTGCTGTGATCCGGTTCGACCCGATCGACACCCCTGACTACTTCGGGGCCACCCGGGTCACCGAAGATGGCGCGAAAGCGCTCCCGACGACGGTCTGAACGGGCTGTGAACCTACCCCCTGAGCTGCGGCGATGTGTCTCTCTTCGATAACGTCTGCGTGATCATTCAGTGGAGTGTGGAACGTATTAACGGGGACCGTGCGTTCCTGTTGTCGTAGCCGAACGCACATCGGATCTACATCCACGGGGGCCGAGAACGACGACGAAGGGGCCACAGCACCATGGCTGGACTCGCCGCATCCGGGTCGAACCCCGACGTCGAGCTGCTCTACGACATCAACGGCCTGGCCAAGGACGCACCGCACTGGTTCGACCGGGTCATGGAGTTCGTGGGTGAGTACGGCATCCTGCTCGCCACCGTCCTGCTGGTGCTGTGGTGCTGGCTGTCCGTGCGCCGGCGCGGCGGCGAGGACGCCGCACCGTCCGTGGCCGCCCTCCTGTGGGCGCCGCTGGCCGCGGGCGTCGCCGTCCTGATCAACGTGCCGATACGAGGATTCGTGGAGCGGCCAAGGCCCTTCGTCGACCACGACGGCCTGGAGGTCCTGGTCTCCGGCAAGACCGACTACTCCTTCGTCAGCGACCACGCCACCATCACCATGGCCCTCGCCGTCGGACTGTTCGTCGCCAACCGGAAGTTCGGCGTCGCCGGCATCCTGCTCGCCCTGCTCGAAGGCTTCTGCCGGGTCTACATGGGCGTCCACTACCCGACCGACGTCCTCGGCGGCCTCGCCCTCGGCACCGCCGTCGCCCTCCTCCTCTCCCCGCTGGCCATGGCCCTGCTCACCCCCTTGACCAAGGCGATCGAACGATCGCCGCGGGCCGGATGGCTGATCCGGTCGAGGAAGTCCTCGGCGTACGGCGGCCAGGGCGCCGTCGTCCCCGGCGCGCGGAAGGACTCCGGCGCCGAGGAGCGGGACCTCGCGGCCTGACCCGGTCGCTCAGAGCGCCTGCGGGAACGTGAAGAACCCCTGCGGGTCGTACTGCTTCTTCAGCGTCGCCAGCCGGGTCGCCGCGTCGCCGTAGTAGGCCTTCCGCCAGTTCGTCAGCGTCGGGTCCGTGTAGTTCTGGTACGCCGCCCCCGACGCGTACGGCTTCATCGCGTCGTGCGCCGCGGTCAGCCAGGACTGGCCGGTGGCACCGGACGTGCCCGCCCGCCAGGACACGATGTACTGGGCCAGCATGCGGGAGCGGCGGTGGACGAACGCCGTGGCCGTCGGGGAGACGCGGTTGACCGCCCCGCCGAGCGCGGTCAGCGCGATGCTGCCGGAGCCGCCCCGGACCGTCTCCATCTGCTTCAGCAGGGCCTGGATGCCGGCCGTGGAGAGCGAGCGGTCGAAGAAGTCCGACTTCGCGGCGTACGTCTCCCGGTTGAGCGCGCCCTGCGGGGAGCGGCCGGGGGTCTTGCCGGGCAGATGGCACTGGGCGTCGGTGGCGAAGGAGGAGCAGCCGGCGTAGATCTCCATCGCCTCCTCGTAGGAGCGGCGGCGCAGGGAGACGCTGCTCGCGGGGGCGCCCACCTTGTCGGCGAGGCGGTCGACCGCGTTCTGGAGCTCGCCGTAGGTGCCGAGGGAGAAGGCGGCGACGTTGATCGTGGTGTAGCCGCCGGTCGTGCCCGCCAGGTGCAGGGACGACCAGATCTCGTCCGGCTGGTCCGGACCCCACTCCTGCCAGGCCTTCACCACCGCGGCCGCCTTCGACCAGGGCCAGGACAGATAACCCGTCACCGCCTGCGGGGCCGGGTGGGTCTTGAACTGGAGTTCCGTGACGATGCCGAAGTTGCCGTTGCCCGCGCCGCGCAGGGCCCAGAAGAGGTCTTTGTTGGTGGTGGCGTTGGCTGTGAGCTGCTTGCCGTCTGCGGTGACGATCGTGGCCTGGGTGAGGCTGTCGCAGGTCAGGCCGTAGGCGCGGGAGACGACTCCGTGGCCGCCGCCGAGGGTGAGGCCGGAGACGCCGACGGTGGGGCAGGAGCCGGCGGGGATGGTGACGCCCTTCGCGGTGAGGGCGCGGTAGACGTCGATGAGCTTGGAGCCGGCGCCGACGACCGCGGTGCCGCCGCTGGACCTGATCTTGTTGAGCTTCGACACGTCGATGATCAGACGGCCGGTGCCGGAGGACCAACCCGCGTAAGAGTGGCCGCCGTTGCGGATCGCGACCTTGAGGTGGTGGGCGCGGGCGTAGGCGAGGGTGGTGCGGATGTCGTCGGTGTGGGCGACGTAGGCGACGGCGGTGGGCTTCAGGGAGTCGAAGCGGGTGTTGTAGAGCTGGTGGGCCGCGGGCCAGTTGGTGTCGCCGGGGCGCAGGAGGGGGCCGTCGAGGTCCTGGGCGAGGGCGGTCCAGTTGGCGGGGGCGGTGGGGAGGGCGGCGGACTTGGCGGACGTGGCGGCGGCTGTGCCGGAGGCGGTGGTGGTCTGGGCCGCGTTGGCGGAGTCGTTGCCGGTGCAGGCGGCTGTGGTGACCGTGGCTAGTGCGGCTACGCCGCCTGCGACGAACGTACGGCGTTCCATGGTGCGTGCCCTCCGTGGCCTCGGGTCGGCTGTCGTG
>JABFXD010001023.1 GCA_013361925.1 Streptomyces sp.
GGCGGGCGACCAGAGTTTCGCCGTCTCCGAGCTGAGCGGGGTGGAGTGGCGCTCACCGGAGGTGTTCGAGGGGCATCTGCGGTTGCTCCGCAGTGACAGGGTGTCGCCTGTGCAGGCCGATCAGGATCCGGCCGCGGTGGTGTTCGGGCTGGGGTACGGGCCCGTGCACGAGTCGTTGCCGTTCGCCGCGGCGGTGCTGGCCGCGGTACGGGAAAGCGGGCCGGCCGCGGTGGTCCCGGCTGCGCCGCGCCGGGACCCTGCGGACATTGCTGAGCGGATTCGCCATCTGGGAGAGCTGCACCAGGCTGGGCTGGTCACTGATGAGGAGTTCTCTTCGAAGAAGGCGGAGTTGTTGGCTGAGTTGTGACTCTTTACTCACGCCCTGCCGAAGTGAACGTCATGTCTGCGTAGCGGTCGCCTGCGACCTTCTGGGCGATCGGCTCCAGCAGCGTCAGCTCCTCCGCCGTCAGTTCAATGGTCACCGCCCCTACGTTCTCCTCCACCCTGCTTGCCTTCCTCGTGCCCGGGATCGGGATCACCGGCAGGTCGTGCACCTGGGACTGCTGCTGGACCCAGGCCAGCGCGACCTGGCCCAAGGACGCCCCGTGTGCCTCGGCCACCGTGCGGATCGGGTCGAGGAGGGCCACGTTCGCCGCCGCGTTCTCGCCCGTGAAGCGGGGCTGTTGGCGGCGGAAGTCGCCGGCGGTGAGGTCCTTGTCGGCGTTGGCGAAGGAGCCGGTGAGGAAGCCGCGGCCGAGCGGGGAGTAGGGGACCAGGGTGATGCCGAGGTCGCGGGCGGTGGGGACCACGCCGGACTCGATGTCGCGGCTGAACAGGGACCACTCCGACTGGACGGCGGCGATGGGGTGGACACCCTGGGCCGCCCGCAGTTCGGTGCCGGTGACCTCGCTGAGGCCCAGGTGCTTGACCTTGCCCTCGCGGACCAGCTCGGCCATGACGCCGACGGTCTCCTCGATGGGGACGTTCACATCGCGCCGGTGCATGTAGTAGAGGTCGATGACGTCGACGTCGAGGCGCTTGAGGCTGGCCTCGACGGCCTGGCGGATGTAGGGCGGGTCGTTGCGGATGATGCGCCGGGTCGGGTCGTCCGGCGGGACGGCCAGGGCGAACTTGGTGGCGATCACGACCTCGTCGCGGTGGGCCTTGAAGAACGGGGAGAGGAACCTCTCGTTCTCCCCGGCGCCGTACGCGTCCGCGGTGTCGTAGAGCGTGACGCCCAGTTCCAGGGCGCGTTCCAGGGTGGCCCGCGACTCGCCCGCGTCCGCGGGGCCGTAGGCGAAGCTCATGCCCATGCAGCCGAGGCCCTGCACTCCCACCTCGGGGCCGTCGGCACCCAGTCGTGCGGTGGGGATCGTGCTGTCGGTCATCCGGCTTTCTCCGTTTCGTAGGCGTGACCGGCGTCGGCATAGAAGCTGATCTTCCGGTCGAGAACGGCGAGGGTGTCCTGGAGTTCCGCGATCCGGGACAGGACGTCCTGCCGGGTCGTCTCCAGGAGCTCGAACCGTTCGGTGAACGTGTGGTCGCCCTCGCGCACCAGTTCCGCGTACCGCACCATCGCGGCGACCGGCATGCCGGTGAGCCTGAGCTTGCCGACGAGGTCGAGCCAGTCCAGGTCGCGGTTGCTGTACCGGCGCTGGCCGGTGTGCGAGCGGTCGATGTGCGGCATCAGGCCGATGCGCTCGTACCAGCGCAGGGTGTGCGCGGACAGGCCGGTAAAGGCGACGACCTCGCTGATCGTGTAGCTGTCCTGGCCCTCGGGCCGCCGGTGTGGGTGCGGCGGGGCGGCACAGCTGTCGGTCCTGGTACCCGGGGTGGTCTCCATCACCGTCATGACCCCAACGCTAAAACCTTGGAGTGCACTCCAAGCAAGCGGAACAGGTAAGAATTCGCAGGACGCCGGCCGGGCACGGTCACTAGCGTGCGGGTCATGACTCTCGTACGACGAGCCGTGCCCGAGGACGCCGGGGAAGTGCTGCGCCTTCGCCAGGTGATGATCGACTCGATGGCGGACGCCGATCCGTCCACAGCGTGGCACATCGAGTCCCTCCCGGTGCTGAAGGAACGGCTCGCGGAGGCGGACGGGGACTTCGCCGCGTTCGTGGTCGATCACCCGGAGCGGGCGGGCGCGTTGGCCGCGTTGGTGTGCGGGACGGTGGAGTACCGGATCGGCAAGGCGGGCAACCCGCGGGGTGTCACCGGTTTCGTCTTCAGCGTCGCCACCGACCCGGAGGCCAGGCGGCGCGGGTACGCGCGTGCGGGCATGACCGCGTTGCTGGAGTGGTTCCGCGAGCGCGGGGTCCGGCGCGTCCAGCTCACCGCGTCCGCCGAGGCCAGGGCGCTGTACGACGCCCTCGGGTTCCTGCCGAAGCCCGACCCGTTGCTGGAGCTGAAGCTCTGAGAGCTTAGGCTCGACCGCATGTCGTTGAAGAGCCTCGCGCTGATCGAGAACTGGCCGGTTCCCACCGCTGCGGCGGGCGTGGTGCGGGCCGACGGTACGGTCCTCGGCACCCACGGGCCCGGCGACCGGCGCTTCCCGCTGGCCTCGGTCACCAAGCCGCTCGCGGCGTACGCGGCGCTCGTCGCGTACGAGGAGGGGGCGATCGAGCTCGACGAGGCGGCGGGGCCCGCCGGGTCGACGGTCCGGCATCTGCTCGCGCACACCTCGGGGCTGGCCTTCGACGAGCACAAGGTGATGGCACCGCCCGGGGAGCGGCGGCTGTACTCCAACGCCGGGTTCGAGCAGCTCGGCGACCACATCGCCAAGGCGACGGACATCCCCTTCGCCGAGTATCTGCGCCAGGCGGTGCTGGAGCCGCTGGGGATGACGGGGACGAGCCTGGAGGGCTCTCCGGCGAAGGACGGGGTGTCGACCGTCGAGGATCTCCTCCGGTTCGCGGCCGAGGTGCAGGCGCCCCGGCTGCTCGACCCGCGCACGGTCGCCGACGCCATGACCGTCCAGTACCCGGGCACCAAGGGTGTCCTGCCGGGCTACGGCCACCAGAACCCCAACGACTGGGGTCTCGGCTTCGAGATCCGCGCCGCCAAGTCCCCGCACTGGACGGGCTCTTCGTCCTCGCCGCGCACCTTCGGGCACTTCGGCCAGTCCGGTACGTTCCTCTGGATCGACCCGGCCGCGGGGGCCGCCTGCGTGGCGCTGACGGACCGGGCGTTCGGGCCGTGGGCGGTCGAGGCGTGGCCGCCCTTCACGGACGCCGTGCTCGGCGAGATCAGCGGCCGCTAGGCCATCTCCCACAGCAGCAGTTCGGCCCGCGTCACCGCCACCGCGTCCAGGCCCTCGGCGTCGGTGATCCGGGCCGCGTCGCCGGGGCCCAACTCCTCGGTGTCCAGCCGCACTTCACCGCGCACGACATGGACGTAGACGTACGGGGCGTCGGGCACCGCCGTTCGCTCCCCCGGCCCCAGCCGCCGTACGTGGAGCATCGCGGCCGCCTCCGGGACGGCGTACGGGGTGGAGTCGGCGATGCCGCGGACG
>JABFXD010000202.1 GCA_013361925.1 Streptomyces sp.
GCCGCCGAGGGCCACGCCATCGTCCTCGCCACCCACGACGTGGAGCTCGCCGCCGAGATCGCCGACCGTGTCGTCCTGCTCGCGGACGGCGAGATCATCGCGGACGGCCCGGCGGCGGACGTGGTCGTCGCGTCCCCCTCCTTCGCCCCGCAGGTCAGCAAGATCCTCGCCCCGCAGAAGTGGCTCACCGTGGCCCAGGTGAGGAAGGCCCTCGAACGCCCGTGAACGTCATCCGCCTCGGCCCCCGCTCCCTCGCCGCCCTCGTCCTCGTCAGCGCGGTGGGGGTCGTCGCCCTCGGCTGGCCCTTCCTCGCCCCGCCCCGCTCCCAGGTCAACGCGCACGCGGCCGACGCGCCCTGGCTCTTCGCCGGGCTGCTCATCCTGCTCGTGGTCGTGGTCGCGGCGACGATCTCGGAGTCGGGCCTCGGCCCGAAGGCGGTCGCGATGCTCGGCGTGCTCGCGGCGACCGGCGCCGCGCTCCGTCCGCTCGGCGCCGGAACCGCCGGTATCGAGCCCATGTTCTTCCTGATGGTGCTCAGCGGCCGGGTCCTCGGTCCCGGCTTCGGCTTCACCCTCGGCGGGGTGTCGATGTTCGCGTCGGCGCTGCTCACGGGCGGGGTGGGGCCGTGGCTGCCGTTCCAGATGCTCGCGATGGGCTGGTTCGCGATGGGCGCGGGGCTGCTGCCCGGCGCGCGGCGCCTGCGCGGACGTACGGAACTCGCGCTGCTCGCGGTGTACGGCTTCCTCGCCGCGTTCGCCTACGGCACGCTCACCAACCTCGCGGGCTGGCCGTTCCTCGCCGGGACCGCCTCGAACATCGCCTTCCAGCCGGACGGCTCGGTCCCCGGCAATCTGGCCCGCTTCTTCCTCTACTGTCTGGCCACCTCACTGGGCTGGGACCTGGGCCGGGCCCTGTGCACGGTCGTCCTCACCTTCACGCTCGGCCCGGCCGTGCTCAGGGCGCTACGCAGAGCCACCCGGCGGGCCGCCTTCGAGAGCGCGGTCACATTCGAACCCCGTTGATCGGTGAACCACCCCACATGACCCACATCACGAACTAACCACCTTAGTAGTACATATCGGACGCCATGCCCATGCCATAACGGCCTCTGACCTGCGCATTGAGAGCCAGCTCACACGGACCCCTCTCGCCCCGGATACGACCACCACTAGCAAAAGGGGTCATTGCGGACGGGCTCCAAGCCTGTTTCTCTGGACAACGTCGCACGGCGCCGACAAGCCCACGGGCCTCGGCGCCGACGCATGTACCGGATGCCTGGCGCAACCGGCACCGCCCGCGACAGACCACGTCCCCGAAGAAAAGGTTCTCCGTGTCCGTCTCCCGCATCGTTCGCCGCATCGCTTCCCCGAAGAAGGCCATCACCACCGCTGCGATGGCCGCCGCCACCGCCGGTCTGGTGCTGACCGCGGCGCCCGCTCAGGCGGCCACGACCGACTCGGCCGCCCAGGCCAAGTCCATCGCTCACAAGATGATCCCGAACTCCGCCCAGTACTCCGCGTTCAGCCACATCGTCGAGCACGAGAGCGGCTGGGACGTCAACGCCACCAACGCCTCCTCCGGCGCCTACGGCCTGGTCCAGGCCCTGCCGGGCTCCAAGATGGCCACCGCCGGCTCGGACTGGAAGACCAGCGCCCAGACCCAGATCAAGTGGGGCCTCGACTACATGAACTCCCGCTACGGCAGCCCGTCCGGCGCCTGGGCGTTCTGGCAGGCCAACGGCTGGTACTGAGCCGAGCGACAGACGACAGACGACTGACCGCAGACGCACGAAGGCGGCGACTCCCGTTCCCGGGGGTCGCCGCCTTCGTCGTACGTGGTCCACTGGCCCCGTGAGCACACCGAGCACACCGAGCACCACGCCGAGCACGGAGACACCCACGGACCGCGGCCTGCGCCTGGTCCCGGTACTGCTCGCCCTGACCCTGGTCAGCGGCCTGATCGACGCCGTCAGCTATCTCGGCCTCGGCCATGTCTTCACCGCGAACATGACCGGCAACGTGGTGGTCCTCGGCTTCGCCGCGGCCGGGGCGCCGGGCTTCTCCGTCCCCCACACCCTGACCTCGCTGGTCGCCTTCGCGATCGGCGCGGCCACCGGCGGCCGTATCGCCCAGCGCCTCGGCCGGGGCCCGCGCCGCACCTGGGTCCGCCGCACCCTCGCCGCCGAGGCGCTGCTGCTGGCCGCCTCGACCGTCGTCGCCCTCGCCGCCCCCGACGACACCGCCACCGTCTACACCCTCATCGCCGTCACGGCCTTCGCGATGGGCCTGCGCAACGCGACCGTCCGCAAACTGGGCGTCGCCGACCTCACCACCACCGTCCTGACGATGACCCTGACGGGCCTGGCCGCCGACGGTCCGGGAACGCGCCGGGTACGCCGTACCGCCGCGGTCGGCGCGATGATCGCCGGCGCGGCGCTGGGCGCGTGGCTGGTCGGCGACCACGGGCTGGGCGTCCCGCTGCTGGTGTCGACCGTGCTGGTGGGAGTACTGGCGGTGACGGCGTCGGGGCGGGAGTAGCGCCGGACCCGGCCGCGCTCAAACGAGCCGCACCGGCACCCGGTGGTCCGGCCTGCCGTCCTTGGCCAGCATCCAGTGCGCGTCCGCCACCGCCCGGTACAACCGCATACCGGAGTCACCGCGCACGTCGTCGACGGTCCAGACGCGCCCTCCGTGCCGGACGGACCGGCGCGAGAACACGTCGAGCCCCGGCGCCGTGTCCCCCTCCGCCACGACCCCGGCGACGGCGGACAGGTACACCCCCTGCCCGGTCCCGATCGCCGCCGACGAGTCGAAGACGACGATCCCCACCTCGGGCCGCACCGCGATGTTGCGCGAGTGGGTGGCCTCCGGCGAGGACACCCAGAAGAACTCCCGATACCCCTCGTGCGCGAAGTACACGGGCGTGCTCCACGGCCGCCCGTCCGCGTCGGCCGTCGCCAGCACCAGATACCGACCACCGTCGACGATCCCCCGCCCGACCTCACCGGCCTCCCCCGCCTCCCTCATCGCGCACTCCTGCGGTAGACCAGCCCGAAGTCCCGCTCCCACGGCACCGACGCGTCCTTCGCCCGCTCCCAGACCCCCTGGACGACCCCGTCCCCGACCCGCCCCACGAACCGCTGCCGGAAGGGCAACGGCGAGAAGTCCGCCGTCTCCCGCAGCAGCGTCCACTCCTCACCGTCGAAGGTCATCGCGTACGTCCGTACGACACCGCGCGAGTCGAAGTAGTGGTAGGTGTACGCCCCCGACTCCGGATCGACGGCGATCACCGCCATGCTGTCGGGCGCCCCGGCGACGGGAATCCGGGTGCGCTGCACCAGGAACCGTCCGTCCAGATCCCAGGCGAACGTACTGCGCGCGGTGGGACCGTCCGGATCCGCGCGGTCCGGGTCAGCGAAGTCCGCCTCCACCACCCACTCCCCGACCAGGACCCCGAGCCGCTCCCGCGCTTCCTGCCATGCCGCTCCACCCACGGTGGACACCTCCTCGTG
>JABFXD010000366.1 GCA_013361925.1 Streptomyces sp.
CATCGAGGACGTCCGGGCCGGCGGCGTCACCGTCCTGCTCGTCACCCACTTCATGGAGGAGGCGCAGCGGCTGTGCGACCGGATCGCCGTGATCGACAAGGGGCGGATCGCCGCCCTGGACACCCCGGCCGGTCTCATCCGGCGCTCGGCGGGCGCCACGGTCATCAGCTTCACCCCGTCCGCGCCGCTGGACGACCGTGAGCTGAACACCCTCCCGGGGCTCGCCTCCCTCGCGCACCACGACGGCCGCGTCACCCTGTCCGGCACCGACGAGACCGTCAGCGCGGTACTGACCCTCCTCGCCCGGCTCCACATCACCGCCCACCAGCTCCGCGTCACCGAAGCCACCCTCGACGACGCGTTCCTCGACCTGACGAAAGAGGCCGCGGCATGAACACCGCCGTCCTGCGCACCGAGATCCGCCTCTTCCGCCGCGAACCCGGCGCCCTCTTCTGGATCCTGCTCTTCCCGACCCTGCTGCTGGTGATCCTGGGCTCGGTCCCGTCCTTCCGGCACGCGGAGGCCGACCTCGGCGGGCTGCGGACCATCGACGTCTACGTCCCCGTCGCCGTCCTGCTCGGTCTGATCGTGAGCGGCCTCCAGGCGATGCCGCAGACCCTCACCGGCTACCGCGAGCGCGGCATCCTGCGCCGGATGTCGACCACCCCGGTCCGCCCGTCCGTCCTGCTCACCGCCCAGATGACGGTGTTCGCCGGGGCCGCCCTCGGCTCCGCGCTGCTCGCCCTCGCCGTCGGCCGGCTCGCCTTCGACGTGCGCCTGCCCGAGCAGCCCCTCGGCTATCTCCTCGCCCTGGTCCTGGCCGTCCTCGTCGCCCTCGCGCTCGGCGCGGTGGTCTGCGCGCTGTCCCGGACCACGAAGATCGCCGGTGCCATCGGCTCCGCCGTGTTCTTCCCGGCGATGTTCTGCGCGGGGCTGTGGGCGCCGGTGCAGACCATGCCGGACGTCCTCGCCCGGATCGTCGGCTGCACGCCCTTCGGGGCGGCGGCCGAGGCGCTGAACCGGGCCGCGGCGGGCCACTGGATCGGCTGGACCCACCTGGGCGTCCTGGTCGCCTGGACGGTCCTGCTGACGGCCGGCGCCGCGCGCTGGTTCCGCTGGGAGTAGGCGGTCCACCGTGCAGACTGGGGGCATGACCGCGGCGGACGAGCAGATCGAGCGGCGCTGGAACCAGTTCCACACCTGGGGCGCCTACGGGCTGCTCGCCATCGGCAGCTTCCTCTCGGCCGTCACCGGCGACCTGATGATGGGGCCCGCCGAGTGGTACGCGGCCGGGGCCCTGGTGGTCGCCGCCCTGGTGCTCCAGCTGTGGCACGGACCCCGCCGGGGCCGCCGGGTCCCGTCCCGGCGCGGGGTCGTCTACTACGTCCTGCGCTGGGCGATCGCCTTCGTCCTCACCTGGATCAACCCGTTCTTCGCGTTCTACGCGGTCACCGGCTACTTCGACGCCGACGAGGTCATCCCGGGCGTACGGCGGCAGCGGCTCGGGCTGTTCGCCACCTCGATCGTGGTGGCGGGCTCACAGTCCGGCGGGCTGCCGTTCCGCAGCTGGGCCCAGGTCGCGGTGTTCGGCGGACTGCTGGTCGCCAACAACGCGCTGCTGATGGCCGTCGCCCACCTCACCTTCCAGGAGGAACAGCGTTCCCGGGAACGCGCGGCCACCATCGAGGCGTTGCGCCAGGCGCTCGACGAAAACGCCTCCCTGCACTCCCAACTCCTCGTCCAGGCACGGGAAGCGGGCGTCGCCGACGAGCGCCGGCGGCTCGCCGCCGAGATCCACGACACCATCGCGCAGGGCCTGACCGGCATCATCGCCCAGCTCCAGGTCGTCGCGAACGCCCCCGACCTGGACCTCGCCCGCACCCATCTGGCCCGCGCCTCCGACCTGGCCCGGCACAGCCTCGGCGAGGCCCGCCGCTCCGTGCACAACCTCGCCCCGGTGGCGCTGGAGAACGCCGGACTCGCCGAGGCCCTGAAGAAGACGGTCGCCGAATGGGGCGAACGGACGGGCGTACGCGCCGAGTTCACCGTCACCGGCACCGCCGAGCAACTCCACGACGAGGTCTCGGCGACCCTGCTGAGGATCGTCCAGGAGGCCCTGTCCAACGCCGCCCGGCACGCACAGGCCGGCCGGGTCGGCGTCACCCTGTCCTACCTCGGCGACGAGGTCATCCTCGACATCCGCGACGACGGCCGGGGCTTCGACCCCGCCACCGTCCCCGAACGCACCCGCACCGGCGGCTTCGGCCTCGACGGCATGCGCGCCCGCGCCGAACGCATCGCCGGTTCCCTCACCGTGGAGTCGGAGCCGGGCCAGGGCACGGCCCTGTCGGCTCGCGTACCGTTGGTCCGCCATGACCCCTGACATCTCGCTGCTCATCGTCGACGACCATCCCGTCGTACGGGACGGTCTGCGCGGCATGTTCGAGAACGCCCCCGGCTTCCGTGTCCTCGGCGAGGCGTCCAACGGAGTGGAGGCGCTGGAGCGCGCCGCCGCCCTCGACCCGGACGTCATCCTGATGGACCTGCGCATGCCGGGCGGCGGGGGAGTCGACGCCATCCGCGAGCTGACCCGCCGCGCCGCCCGCGCGAAGGTGCTCGTCCTGACGACGTACGACACCGACTCCGACACCCTGCCCGCCATCGAGGCGGGCGCGACGGGCTATCTGCTCAAGGACGCCCCGCGCGACGAGCTGTTCACCGCCGTGCGGGCCGCCGCCGAGGGCCGTACCGTCCTCTCCCCGGCGGTCGCGACCCGGCTGGTCTCCGCCGTCCGCGCCCCCGGCAACGAGCCGCTCTCCGCACGCGAACGCGAGGTGCTGACACTCGTCGCCAAGGGCACGTCCAACCGCGAGATCGCCCGCGAACTCTTCATCAGCGAGGCCACCGTGAAGACCCATCTCACCCACCTGTACGCCAAGTTGGGCGTCAACGACCGCGCGTCGGCGGTCGCGACGGCGTACCGGCGGGGGATCCTGGGCTGATGACCTCTTCTGATCGGACCGGTTCATGGCCGAGATGGCCGAGGTCTGGTCCGATCCTGTCGAGGCCGAGGCGCTGAAGGCGCGACTCGGCGACCTGCACCGAGCGAAGATCCGACTCGCCGACGAGGTGCTCGTGGTCGGCGACTACATCGGAGACAGCACCCGAGCCGAGATCGCCTACGCCCGGTCGCTGGGCAGGCCCGTGCGGTTCACCCACCCCGAAGTCGACCCGAAGTGATCATCTAGGCGGGATACGGCAGCAAGGTGGCGGCCTTCTTCTCCCACGCCGCCTTCAGCTCGGCCAGCAACTCCGGCTTGTCCGAGGCCAGATCGGCCTGCTCGCGGGCGTCGGCGGCCAGGTTGTAGAGGTGGTCGGCCTTGTCGGCGTCCTGGTAGTACTTCCAGTCGCCGCGCCTGAGCGCCCGGTTGGCCCGCACCCGCCAGAACAGGTCGCGCTCCGGCAGCTCCTCGCCGCGCAGGAGATAGCCCGCGAGGCTCGTGCCGTCC
>JABFXD010000441.1 GCA_013361925.1 Streptomyces sp.
GTGCCCGTGCGCCCGGCGCCGATGCCCGTCCCGAACGTCTTCCGTACGATCGCGAAGGCGTGGTCCAGCTGGGCCTCCACGTCGCCCTGGCCGCCGGCCCGGAGCCAGCGCCGCAGCACATGGTTGTGGGCGGTGACCACGGCGGACGCGGCGACCTCCGCGAGCAGCGGGTCGTCGTTGGCGTCGTCGTCGTGCGCGTGCTCGTCGAAGTGGCCGAGCAGATAGCGGGTGAACAGGCGCTCGTAGCGGGCCACCGACGCGATCTCCGCCTCGCGCAGGGTGGGCACCTCGCGCGTGAGCTTGTAGCGGGCGACCGAGATCTCCGGCCGGGCCGCGTACATCCGCATGACTTCCTTGATGCCGTTGCACACCGTGTCGAGCGGATGCTCGTGCGGGGGAGCCGCGTTGAGCACGGCCTCGGCGCGGATCAGGGTGTCGTCGTGATCGGGGAAGATCGCCTCTTCCTTGGAGCGGAAGTGGCGGAAGAACGTACGGCGCGCGACTCCGGCCGCGGCCGCGATCTCGTCGACGGTGGTCGCCTCGTACCCCTTGGTGGAGAACAGCTCCATCGCCGCGGCCGCCAGTTCTCGGCGCATCTTGAGCCGCTGGGCGGCCGCGCGACTGCCTGCGGCACTTTCCGGCGCGTCGGGCGTAGCTGGTGTACGTGAGGACCTGGCGGGCTGGGACATGACCCGAACGTACTGCATGTGCCCAGGTTGGCGCTCATGCCCCAGGGACCCCCCGCCCGCCGTGGGCGGGGGGTTTCCGGGCATTCCGTTGGGGTCGAGCAGCCCGCCCCAGTCCTCGTTCGCTCTGAACCAGTCGCCGGACGACTCAGCGGCGGGCATATTCGCGGAAGCCGCGGCCGGTCTTGCGGCCGAGGCAGCCCGCGGCCACCAGGTGCTCCAGGAGCGGGGCCGGGGCCAGGCCCGGGTCCCGGAACTCGCGGTGCAGGACCTTCTCGATGGCCAGCGAGACATCGAGTCCGACGACGTCCAGCAGCTCGAAGGGGCCCATCGGGTAGCCGCCGCCCAGCTTCATCGCGGCGTCGATGTCGTCGAGGGAGGCGTAGTGCTCCTCGACCATCTTGATGGCGTTGTTGAGGTAGGGGAAAAGCAAGGCGTTCACGATGAAGCCGGCCCGGTCACCGCAGTCCACCGCGTGCTTGCGGATCTTCGCGCAGACCTCGCGGACCGTCGCGTGGACGTCCTCGGCGGTCAGCACCGTCCGCACGACCTCGACCAGCTTCATGGCGGGCGCCGGGTTGAAGAAGTGCATGCCGATCACGTCCTGCGGACGCGAGGTGGCGCGGGCGCAGGCGACGACCGGGAGCGAGGAGGTGGTGGTGGCCAGGACCGCGCCCGGCTTGCAGACCTTGTCCAGCGTCTGGAACAGCTGCTGCTTGACCTCCAGGTCCTCGGCGACGGCCTCCAGGGCCAGGTCGACGTCGGCGAAGGCGTCGTAGGAGCCCGCCGGGGTGATCAGGTCCAGGGTCTGCGCGGCGGCCTCGGCGGTCATCCGGCCCTTGTCGACCGAGCGCGAAAGGGACTTGCCGATACGGGCCTTGGCGGCCTGCGCCTTCTCCTCGCTGCGGGCGGCGAGGACGACCTGGTACCCGGCCTTGGCGAAGACCTCGGCGATACCGGACGCCATCGTGCCCGAACCGGCGACCCCGACGGAGCGGACCGTACGGCCCTGGACCCGGGAGCCGTCCTCGGCAGGCGTCAGGGTGTCCGGCACGACCGTGGCGCTGCCCGGGGCCTCGTAGGAGTAGAAGCCGCGACCCGACTTACGGCCCGTCAGGCCCGCCTCGCTGAGCTGCTTGAGGATCGGGGCGGGCGCGTGCAGCCGGTCGTGGGACTCGGAGTACATGGCGTCCAGGACGGTGCGCGCGGTGTCGATGCCGATCAGGTCCAGCAGGGCGAGCGGACCCATCGGCAGTCCGCAGCCGAGCCGCATCGCGGCGTCGATGTCCTCGCGGGAGGCGTACTTCGCCTCGTACATCGCGGCGGCCTGGTTGAGATAGCCGAACAGCAGCCCGTCGGCGACGAATCCGGGCCGGTCGCCGACCGCGACGGGCTCCTTGCCGAGGTCGAGCGCGAGGTCGGTGACCGCGGTGACGGCGCTCGGCGCGGTCAGCACCGAGGAGACCACCTCGACCAGCTTCATCGCGGGCGCCGGGTTGAAGAAGTGCAGGCCGAGCACGCGCTCCGGGCGGGCCGAGTCGGCCGCGAGCCGGGTGACGGACAGGGCGTTGGTGCCGGTCGCCAGGATCGTCTCGGGCCGCACGATGCCGTCGAGTTCACGGAAGATCTGGTGCTTGATCTCGTACGACTCCGGGACCACCTCGATGACCAGGTCCGCGTCGGCCGCGGTGCGCAGGTCGGTGGAGGTGCGGACCCGGGCGAGGACGTCCGCCCGCTGTTCCTCGGTCAGCCGTCCGCGGGTCACGGCGCGGCCGGTGGAGGTCTCCAGGGCGGCGACGGCCTGGGCGGTCGCGGCCTCGCTGATGTCGATACCGATGACCGTGCGGCCGGCCTTGGCGAGGACCTCGGCGATGCCGGTGCCCATGGTGCCGAGGCCGACGACGGCGACGGTCTGGATCGGGGACAGAGAGGTGTCGGACAGGGGAGCGGCCATCGCGGGACTCCAGGAATGAGGGTGACGACTGGGAGCGCGACCCGGTACGCCGAAGGGCGCACCGGGTGCGTGGAACATGCGAGATGCGGGTGTTGCCGGGCTGCGAGCGCACACGCCCGGTGGTGCGATGCCGTCGTCGCGGGCGTGCACACGCCCCGAGAACGGTGAAGCCGACCGGCTCTGTCCCAAGCCACGTCGTACTGAAGCACTGGTACCTGAGGTACCGAACCGACTGCTCTCACGGCGGCTGCGTCACCAGGCCACCGCAAGGAGTTCCGCGAGTGGTTACTCGCTCGATTGAGCTTAACCCGCCGGTAACGAGCGCGCCAGCCCCCGGTCTTTGTGATGTACGTCCCTCACGCCCGGCACCCCGCCTAGGCTGCCCTTCATGGACGAAGAGTTGCGATCACTCACGGAGCGCTTACGGCAGGAGTCCGGGGCGTCGGCGGTCTACGAGCGGTTGGTGGAGACGCAGGACCTCGATGAGCTCGCCGGACTGCTGACCGAGCCCGGACAGCCGCTGTGGGCGCGGGAGCTGGCCGCGTTCCGCCTGGGGCTCGCCGGGGACTCCCGTGCCTTCGAGTCGCTCGTCCTGCTGCTCAACCACCGCGACCCGCAGCGCTGCGCCTCCGCCGCCCACGCCCTGGCCCGCCTCGGCGACCCCCGCACCGCGCGCGCGGCGGCGGCCCTGGCGACCAACGAACTGCGGGTCGCCTACGCCCTGCACCCGGTCAGGCTCCTCGCCGCACTGCGCGCGCCCGAGTCCGTGCCGGCCCTCATCACCACCCTGGAGCGACGACTGCGCCCGCACGACCCCTACCGGCGCGTGGCACTCGCCTGCGTCGAGGGCCTCGGCACCCTCGG
>JABFXD010000390.1 GCA_013361925.1 Streptomyces sp.
TCGCCTCCCGTTCCGGGGCGCCCTCGGTCAGCTCCTCGGCGAGGAAGACGTGGCAGCCCTGGCTGGCGTAGCCGTAGGCGACGTGCATCCGGCCCAGGTACGTCATCCGGTCGGCCCGCAGCCCGGTCTCCTCGCGGAGTTCGGCGCGGGCCAGGTCGAGCGGGGCCTCGCCCTCGTGCCCGGCGGGCCAGGAGCCCTGCGGGAACTCCCAGTAGCGGCCGGCGACCGGGTAGCGGTACTGCTCCACGAGATGGAACCCGCCGTCGGCGTCCCGGGGGATCACCAGGGCGAAGTCCGGCTTGTCGACGACGCCGTACAACCCCGGGCTGCCGTCCGGGCGTTGGACCTCGTCCTCGCGGACGGTCATCCACGGGTTGCGGTACACCTCGCGGGAGCGGACGGTACGGATCACGGACCCGCCTCCTCCATCACATCGATCACTTCGCGGCCTCCAGCAGGTCGCGTACGCCCTCGGCGACCCCGCGCACGCGCAGGCCGTGCGGGCGCAGGACGTCGTCCAGGAGAGCGCTGGTCAGACAGGTGTGGGTGGGACGGCTGGCGTACCGGCCGTGCGCCTTGGGCACCCGCACCACCTGGGAGCGCGGAACGCCGAGCCCATCGGCGACGGCCTCCGCCCACTCGGCCCGCGAGACCCGGTCGGGTCCGCCGAGATGCAGCAGCCCGGGCGTGCCGGGCGTCAGCGCCGCGGCGGTCACGGCGGCGACGTCGTCGACGAGGACCGGGGTCGTCCACTGGTCGTCCGGCGCCTCGACCTGTTCGCCGCCCTGGAGCCGGTGGGCGCAGGAGGCGAAGAAGTTCAGCCACTTCACCGACTCGGCGGGCTCCCAGCCGTAGACCAGGCTCACCCGCAGCACGGTCGTGTCCGCGGCCTCCCGGACGATCCGCTCGGCGGCCAGCTTGGCCCGCCCGTAGGCGTTCGCGGGGGACGTGGGGGTGGACTCGTCGTTGTCGGGGCGGCTGCCGTCGAAGACGTTGTCGGTGGAGATGAAGACCGTACGACGCCCCCGCGCGGCCCGGGTGAGATGGGCCGCCGCGGCGGTGTGCAGTGCGGTGGCCCGCTCGGGTTCCGCCTCGCACCAGGTCACGTCGGACGGGCCGTGCACGAGGACGAGTTGATCGGGCCGCACCGCGTCGACGACCCGCGCACAGGCGTCCGCGTCGGCCGCGTCGAGCCGTACCCAGGCCGCGTCGGACCCGGTGGGCAGCCGGCGTGAGGCCAGCACGGGGGTGCCGCCCTCGGCGGCCAGGCGGGCGGCGACGGCCCGTCCGACGAAGCCGCTGCCCACGATCAGCGTGGTGGTGCTCATACGACGGCCACCGCCCCGCGCGCCGCCAGCAGCCGCCCCGCCCCGATCAGACCGTGGTCGTCGTCCGGGGCGGCGAGAGACACCATCCGGCGGACCTCGGCACCGGACAGACCGAAGCAGCCGAGGCGCTCCAACTCCTCGGTGAGCAGCTCGACATAGCGCGGCCCGACGGCGAGGGCGAAGCCCCCCATCAGCAGATAGCGGCGTACCCCGATGGAGGTGAACACCGAGATGATCGCCGAGGCGAGATGGGTGAGGCCGGTGCGCAGGACGTCCGTCGCGAAGGCGTCGCCCGTGCGCACCGCGGCCACCAGCGCCGGGTTGTCCAGGAGTTCCGGGTCGGGGGCGGTCGCCGCGAGCGCCGAACGGGCGTAGCCGTCGGGGTCGGCGTGGGCGGCGCGGCGCGCGGAGGCGAGGGCGCCCCGGCCGGAGGCGATGCCACCGAGGTGGCCCCGGCCGCCGCAGTCGCAGACGAGCGCCCGCGGGGAGCGGTCGCAGGTCCAGTGGCCCAGCTCACCGCCGTGGCCCTCGGCGTCGAGGAGCACCTCGCCCGCCCGGTACACCTTGCTGCCGATCCCGGAGCTCACCGTGATCAGACAGAACGGCGGCTCGTCGGGGCCGTGCACATAGCGCCAGGCGGCGGCCGTCAGATCGTTGACGACGACCACCGGCACCCCGAGCCGTTCCTCCAGCGTCTCCCGCACCGGCAGCGGCTCTCCGGGGCCGCCCCACACGGTGGGCGCGGCCATCACCCGGCCGTCGGCGGTCACGGGCCCCGCGAAGGCCACCCCGACCGCCCGGCCGCCGTGCCGTGCCAGGGCCTCCCGGCACAGCCCGGTGAGCTGCTCGGTCACCCGCTCCTGAAGCAGGGGCACGGGTGCGCCGGGGTGGCGGGCCAGGCCCTCGGTGGGGGTGCGGCGGACGTCGGACAGGGCGCCGGTGGCCAGGTCGTAGCGGGCGGTGCGCAAGGTGGTGCCGCCGAGGTCGACCACCGTGCAGGCGTGCTCAGACACGGGCCGCTCCCGTCCGCGACGCGACGCACTGCACGGTCCCGTCCTCCAGCACGACCGCCGAGTCGATCTCGGCCCCCGCGGGCACCACCGCCCCCGGCAGCAGCACACTCCGGCTCACCCGCGCCCCCGCCCCGACCCGGACGCCGGGAAACGCGACGCTGTGCTCCAGCACCCCCTCGTTGACGAGGTCGCCCGGCACCAGGCTGCGCTCCACGCCGGGCGCGGACACCACCACCTCACGCCGCACCTCCGGCCGTACCGTGCACGGCAGTTGGGGCAACCCCAGGGACGGCGCCGCGCCGACCAGCGCCAGATGCGCCCGGTGATAGCGGTCGACCGTGCCGATGTCCTCCCAGTGCCCCGGCACCTCGTGCCCGAGGATCCGCTCACCGCCCGCCAGCATCGCCGGGATGACGTCCCGGCTGATGTCGTGCTGCCAGTCGGTGCCGTCCAGCTTCTCCAGATAGTGATGGAGCCGGGCGGCGTCGAAAACGCAGAACGCGGCGAACACCAGGTCGCTGGTCGGCTCGGCCGGCTTCTCCACGAAGGCGGTGAGGCTCCCGGACGCGTCGAACTCGACCATCCCGAACAGATGCACGTACCGCCGCTCGATCCGCTGGTAGGCCACGGTCAGCGCGGCCCCGGAGCGCCGGTGCGCGGCGATCAGCGGCCCGTAGTCGAAGCGGTAGACATGATCCGCGTGCAGCACCAGCACCTCCGAGGTGCCGGGCCCGAACAGATAGGGCGCCTTGCGGATCAGCGCGTCGGCGGTGCCCCGCTCGGGTGTGCCGCCCGGGGCGGGCGGACGGTACCCGGTGCCTTCGCGGTAGGAGCGGTCGTACGGCCCGAAGTGCACCCGGAACCCGGGCCGCCACCAGAGGCGGTACAGGTCGTCCATCAGCTGCCGTTCCTCGTACTGGGACAGCAGCAGCACCTCGTCGAGCCCGGACGCCTCGGCGTTGGCGAGCGAGAAGTCGATCAGCCGGCAGGACCCCCCGAACGGCACCAGCGGCTTGAGCCGGCCGTGTCCCAGCGGTCCCATCCGGCGGCCCTCGCCGCCCGCGAGCAGCGCGGCGCGCACCCCGTCAGCCATGGCGCACCACGTCCCACGCGGAGCGGCCGTCGGCCAGGGTCAGCAGCAGGTTCAATTCCCCTCCAG
>JABFXD010000724.1 GCA_013361925.1 Streptomyces sp.
CAATTCAAGGGGGCGCAGGGCCGGCAGATCGGCGTTCAGGGCCGCCAGCGGGGTTTCCGGGTGCGATGCCCTGACGACCGCCGCCCCGTACGCCAGAGCCGCGTTCAGGCCGCCTTGTGGCTCGTCGGGGACGATACGGGCGCCCAGGGCGGCCAGCTCGCGGGCGGCCAGGGGATCGTCCGTGACGACTGCCACATCGCCGACCGAGGGGGAGGCCAGCGCCGCTGCCACCGTGTCCTGGGCGAAGGCGAGGGCGAGACCCGGGCGCAGCTCGTCGCCGGCGGTGTCCGAGAGCCTGCTCTTGGCCCGCTCCAGGGGCTTCAGGGGTATGACCAAGGTCCACTGCACGAGCGTTCCGTCCCTCCCTTGTCGCGATCATTGTCACTCAGCCGTCACCTGGGCCATCTGGCGGTCGTCGCGGCGAGGCGTACGGTGTTCTCGACAGACCGGCGGCCTGGGGCGACACTTGTCCGGCCCTGAAGGCCCCTAGAGGAAGGTGTCCGCGTGCCCCGCCGCAGAATCGGCTTCTGGTACCGCTTGGCAGCGGTGATCGCCAAACCGCCGCTGGTGGTTCTGATCAAGCGGGACTGGCGCGGAATGGAGAACATTCCGGCTGATGGCGGATTTATCACCGCGGTGAACCACAATTCGCACATCGATCCCTTCGCGTACGCGCACTTTCAGTACAACACCGGCCGTGTTCCGCGATTCCTCGCGAAGAGCGGTCTTTTCAAGAAGGGATTCGTCGGTGCCTTCATGCGCGGCACCGGACAGATCCCCGTCTACCGCGAGACCACGGACGCGCTGAGCGCCTTCCGCGCCGCGATCGACGCCGTGGAGCGCGGTGAGTGCGTCGCGTTCTACCCCGAGGGCACCATCACCCGGGACCCCGACCAGTGGCCCATGACCGGCAAGACCGGCGCCGCGCGGGTGGCCCTCCAGACCAAGTGCCCGGTGATCCCGGTCGCGCAGTGGGGCGCCAACGAGGTGCTGCCGCCGTACGCCAAGAAGCTCAACCTCCGCCCGCGCAAGACCTCGCAGGTCCTCGCGGGCCCGCCGGTGGACCTGACGCCGTTCTACGACCAGGAGATGACCCCGGACCTCCTCAAGGACGCCACCGAGGTCATCATGGCCGCCGTCACCCGTCAGCTGGAGCAGATCCGCGGCGAGAAGGCGCCCGCCACGCCCTACGACCCGCGCCGGGAGCGGATCGAGCAGCGTCGACGGAGTCAGGCCGAGACCGGCCACGAGGAGGAGAGCGCCAAGTGAGCAAGCCCGTCAAGGCGGCTGTCTTCGGTACCGGTTCCTGGGGCACCGCCTTCGGCATGGTCCTCGCGGACGCGGGCTGCGAGGTCACCCTGTGGGGCCGTCGCGCCGAACTCGCGGACGCGGTCAACTCCACGCGTACGAACCCGGACTACCTCCCCGGCGTCGAACTCCCGGTGAACCTGCGGGCGACGACGGACGCCGCCGAGGCCGCGCGCGACGCCGACTTCACCGTGCTCGCCGTCCCGTCGCAGACGTTGCGCGGCAACCTCGCCGAGTGGGTGCCGCTGCTCGCGCCGAACACCGTCCTCGTGTCGCTGATGAAGGGCGTCGAACTCGGCTCCGCCATGCGGATGAGCGAGGTGATCGAGGACGTCGCCAAGGTGGGGCAGGACCGGATCGCCGTGGTCACCGGACCCAACCTCGCGCGCGAGATCGCCGCCCGGATGCCGGCCGCCGCGGTGGTCGCGTGCACCGACGAGGCGGTCGCGCGCAAACTCCAGTCCGCTTGCCACACGCCCTACTTCAGGCCGTACACCGAGACGGACGTGGTCGGTTGCGAGCTCGGCGGCGCGGTGAAGAACGTCATCGGGCTCGCCGTCGGCATCGCGGACGGCATGGGACTCGGCGACAACGCCAAGGGCTCGCTCATCACGCGCGGCCTCGCGGAGACCGCGCGGCTCGGTGTCGTGCTCGGCGCCGACCCGCTCACCTTCGCCGGACTCGCCGGTCTCGGCGACCTGGTGGCGACCTGCTCCTCGCCGCTCTCGCGCAACCACACCTTCGGCACCAACCTCGGCAAGGGCATGACCCTGCAGGAGACCATCGCGGTCACCAAGCAGACCGCCGAGGGCGTCAAGTCCTGTGAGTCCGTGCTGGATCTGGCCCGCAGGCACGGCGTCGACATGCCGATCACCGAGACGGTCGTCGCCATCGTGCACGAGGGCAAGCCTCCCGTGGTCGCCGTCAAGGAGCTGATGTCGCGCAGCGCGAAGCCCGAACGACGCTGAGCGACGCAGCCCGAGGCACGCTGTATCGGGGCTCTACCAACGGGTACTCTCAACGCGATATGAGCACCGAGAACCTCCCCCAGAGCCCTGAGCAGCCGTCTCGCAAGCCGCGCGTGGCCGTCGTGTTCGGCGGGCGCAGCTCCGAACACGGGATCTCCGTGGTCACAGCGGGCGCCGTCCTCAAGGCCATCGACCGGACCAAGTACGACGTCCTGCCGATCGGCATCACCCAGGACGGCCGTTGGGCGCTCACCGCCGACGAACCGGACCGCATGGCGATCACCGAGCGCCGTACGCCCAACGTCGACGAGCTGGCCGAGTCGCACGAGGGCGGCGTGGTGCTCCCCGTCGACCCCGCGAACCGCGAAGTCGTCTACAGCGAACCGGGATCGGTGCCCAAGGCGCTCGGCGAGGTCGACGTCGTCTTCCCCGTCCTGCACGGCCCCTACGGCGAGGACGGCACCCTTCAGGGCCTGCTGGAGCTCTCCGGCGTCCCCTACGTCGGCTCGGGCGTGCTCGCCTCGGCCGTCGGCCAGGACAAGGAGTACATGAAGCGGGTGTTCACCTCCTTCGGGCTCAAGGTCGGCCCGTACGTGGTGATTCGGCCCCGTGAGTGGGAGCAGGACGAGCAGGCCGCGCGCAAGAAGATCGTCGACTTCGCCGGCGAGCACGGCTGGCCGCTGTTCGTGAAGCCCGCGCGCGCGGGTTCCTCGATCGGCATCACCAAGGTCGACGACCTGTCGGGGCTCGACGAGGCGATCGAGGAGGCCCAGCGGCACGACCCGAAGATCCTCGTCGAGGCGGCCCTGCGCGGCCGTGAGATCGAGTGCGGTGTCCTGGAGTTCGAGGACGGCCCGCGTGCCTCGGTGCCCGCCGAGATCCCGCCGCCGGACGCCCACGCGTACTACGACTTCGAGGCCAAGTACATCGACTCGACCCCGGGTCTGGTGCCGGCCCCGCTGACCCCCGAGGAGACGGCGGAGGTCCAGCGGCTCGCCGTGGACGCCTTCGACGCGGCCTCCTGCGAGGGGCTGGTCCGCGCGGACTTCTTCCTCACCGAGGACGGCGAGTTCGTGATCAACGAGATCAACACGATGCCGGGCTTCACGCCGATCTCGATGTACCCGCAGATGTGGCAGGCGACCGGGATCAGCTACCCGGAGCTGGTGGATCTGCTGATCCGGGCGGCGCTGCGGCGGTCGACCGGACTGCGTTGACCTAG
>JABFXD010000128.1 GCA_013361925.1 Streptomyces sp.
CGCTCCCCCGGCCCCAGCCGCCGTACGTGGAGCATCGCGGCCGCCTCCGGGACGGCGTACGGGGTGGAGTCGGCGATGCCGCGGACGATCTCGTACGAGGGGTCGCCGCCGGGGTCGCGGGGGGCCAGCCACATCTGGAGGAAGGCCAGCGGCTCCACGCCGTCGTTGCGCTCGACGTGCCGGACGCCGCCCGCGGAGCTCAGGCGTTGGACGTCGCCGGGGCGGACCTTCGTCTCATGGCCCGCGCTGTCGCGGTGCGTCAGCTCGCCCTCCATCACCCAGGTCACGATCTCGGTGTGGCTGTGCGGGTGCTCGTCGAAGCCGGCTCCGGGGGCGAGACGCTCCTCGTTGCAGGCGATCACCGCGCCGAAGCGGAGGTTGTCGGGGTCGTAGTGGGAGCCGAAGGAGAAGGCGTGACGGGAGTCGATTCCGGCCGCCCGGTCGCCCCCTGGGTAGCGCTCGTCGGCGCGTCGCACGTCCATCACGGACCCCACCGTAGACCCCGTCCCGGACCCCGCCAGCGCATGCTCCCGTCCGGATAAGGCAGTCTTGTCCCGTGCCCGAACCCGAAACCGGCAACACCGCAGCCGCCGCAGCCGCCGCCCACTCGCACTCCGCGACCCTGAAGAGGCTGGAGAGGTCGTCCGGGTCGCTCGCCGCGCAGGCCATCGCGCGGATGGACGAGACGCTGCCGTGGTACCGGGCCATGCCCCCGGAGAACCGTTCCTGGATCGGTCTCGTCGCCCAGGCCGGTATCGCGGCCTTCACCGAGTGGTTCCGGTATCCCGACGCCCCGCAGGCCATCTCCACCGACGTCTTCGGGACCGCTCCGCGCGAGCTGACCCGGGCGATCACCCTGCGGCAGACCGTAGAGATGGTGCGCACCACCATCGAGGTCATGGAGTCCGCCATCGACGAGGTGGCCGCTCCCGGCGACGAGGGCATTCTGCGGGAGGCCCTCCTCGTCTACGCCCGGGAGATCGCCTTCGCCACGGCCCAGGTGTACGCCCAGGCCGCGGAGGCACGGGGTGCCTGGGACGCGCGTCTGGAGTCGCTGGTCGTCAACGCCGTGCTCAGCGGCGAGGCCGACGAGGGGGCTGTCAGCCGCGCCGCCGCGCTCGGCTGGAACGCTCCCGAACATGTGTGTGTCGTCCTCGGCACCGCTCCCGACGGGGACTCCGAACTGACCGTCGAGGCGATCCGGCGGGCCGCCCGGCATGCCAAGCTCCAGGTGCTCACCGGTGTCCTCGGGGACCGGCTCGTCGTCATCGCGGGCGGCAGCGACAACCCGATCGCCGTCGCCAAGTCGCTGATCGGGCCCTATGCGGCGGGGCCGGTGGTCGCCGGGCCCGTCGTGCCCGACCTGCTGGCCGCGACCCGGTCCGCGCAGGCCGCCGCGGCCGGGCTGAAGGCCTGTTCCGCCTGGCAGGACGCCCCGCGCCCGGTCCTCGCGGACGATCTCCTCCCGGAGCGCGCGATGGCCGGTGACCCCAGCGCTCGCGAGCAACTGGTGGAGGAGATCTACAGACCGCTGGAGGAGGCCGGATCGGCGCTTCTGGAGACGCTCTCCGTCTATCTCGAACAGGCGAGCAGTCTCGAAGGCGCGGCCCGGATGCTCTTCGTCCATCCCAACACCGTGCGCTACCGGCTTCGACGTGTGACTGACGTCACCGGCTGGTCGCCTTCGGACGTACGTTCCGCGTTCACGCTGCGGATCGCGCTGATCCTGGGGCGTCTGGCCGACGGGGATCTCCCGCTCTAGCCTTTTGTCGGGGGTCCACAAAACCCCCTCGTGTTCTTCGTCCCTGTCCCCACGGGCGGCTTTGGCCGTCCACAAGAGAGAGTGTGAGAGTGCTCGTACTCGTCGCTCCCGGCCAGGGCGCCCAGACGCCCGGCTTCCTGACTCCCTGGCTCGAACTCCCCGGTGCCGCCGACCGCGTCGCCGCGTGGTCGGACGCCATCGGCCTGGACCTCGCCCACTACGGCACACAGGCCGACGCGGACGCCATCCGGGACACGGCTGTCGCCCAGCCGCTCCTGGTCGCGGCCGGGATCCTGTCCGCCTCGGCACTCGGTGCCGTCGCCCCGGGCGCGGTCGCGGGCCACTCCGTCGGTGAGTTCACCGCCGCCGCCCTCGCCGGTGTCCTCGACGACACCGCCGCGCTGACCCTCGTACGCAAGCGCGGGCTCGCCATGGCCGAGGCCGCCGCGGTCACCGAGACCGGAATGTCGGCGCTGCTCGGCGGCGACCCGGAGACCTCCGTCGCGCACCTGGAGAAGCTCGGCCTGACCCCGGCGAACGTGAACGGCGCGGGCCAGATCGTGGCCGCCGGCACGCTGGAGCAGCTCGCCGCGCTGAACGAGGACAAGCCCGAGGGCGTCCGCAAGGTCATCGCCCTGAAGGTGGCCGGCGCCTTCCACACGCATCACATGGCGCCCGCGGTCGACGCGCTGGCGAAGGCCGCCGAGGCCGTCACGCCCGCCGACCCGACGCTCCCCTACGTCTCCAACAAGGACGGGCGGACCGTCGCCACCGGCACCGAGGTGCTGGCGCGGCTGGTCGGCCAGGTCGCCAACCCGGTCCGCTGGGACCTGTGCATGGAGACCTTCAAGGAGCTCGGCGCGACCGCGATCATCGAGGTCTCCCCCGGCGGCACGCTGGTCGGCCTCGCCAAGCGCGCGCTGCCCGGCGTCAAGACGCTGGCCCTCAAGACCCCCGACGACCTCGACGCCGCTCGCGAGCTCATCGCCGAGCAGAGCGCCTGAAAAGGAGCCAACGAGCAATGTCGAAGATCAAGCCCAGCAAGGGCGCCCCGTACGCGCGGATCATGGGCGTGGGCGGCTACCGTCCGACCCGGGTCGTGCCCAACGAGGTGATCCTCGAGACGATCGACTCGTCCGACGAGTGGATCCGTTCGCGCTCCGGCATCGAGACCCGGCACTGGGCGAACGACGAGGAGACCGTCGCCGCCATGTCGATCGAGGCGTCCGGCAAGGCCATCGCCGACGCCGGGATCTCCGCCGAGCAGATCGGCGGCGTGATCGTCTCGACCGTCTCGCACTTCAAGCAGACCCCGGCCGTGGCGACGGAGATCGCCGACAAGCTGGGCACGCGGAAGGCCGCCGCGTTCGACATCTCCGCGGGCTGCGCCGGTTTCGGCTACGGCCTCACCCTCGCCAAGGGCATGATCGTCGAGGGTTCGGCGGAGTACGTCCTGGTCATCGGCGTGGAGCGGCTGTCCGACCTGACCGACCTGGAGGACCGCGCGACGGCCTTCCTGTTCGGTGACGGGGCCGGCGCGGTCGTCGTGGGTCCCGCGAAGGAGCCGGCCATCGGCCCGACCGTCTGGGGCTCCGAGGGCGACAAGTCCGAGACGATCAAGCAGACCGTGCCGTGGACCGACTACCGCGAGGGCTCGGTCGCCAAGTTCCCTGCGATCACGCAGGAGGGCCAGGCGGTGTTCCGCTGGGCCGTGTTCGAGATGGCGAAGGTCGC
>JABFXD010000158.1 GCA_013361925.1 Streptomyces sp.
CGCCCCGCCACTGACCTGCGTCGGTGGCGGGGCGTCACGTTGTGTGGCCGTGGAGGTCTTTGGAAGCGCCCTTGTCACGGGGCTACTGTCGGCCGCGTTTCCTGTCCGCCAGCGGAAGGGGTGCGGCTTCTCGTGGGGTCCCATCGCCGCCTTGCATCGACTTCGTCCGGGTTCGACCGGGGCGCCAGTGCCGCGCTCTGCGTCCTGACGGCCACCGCCGCGGCCCTCGGCGCCGTACCGGCCACGGCCGCCCCGCACGACGACACCCGTGCCGAGGTGGACCGCCTCTACGAGGAGGCGGAGAAGGCGACCGAGGCCTTCAACAAGGCCGACGAACGCGCCGACGCGCTGAAGAAGCAGGTAGGCACCGCGCAGGACCGGATCGCCCGCCAGCAGGACCGCATCAACTCCATGCGGGAGAAGCTCGGTTCGCTGGCCGGTGCCCAGTACCGCTCCGGCGGCCTCGACCCGTCCCTCGCCCTGCTGTTCTCCGACGACCCGGACGACTACCTCGACAAGGCCGCCGCCCTGGACCGGATCACCGCCCATCAGGCCGGTGAGCTCAAGGACCTTCAGGAAGCGATGCGCGAGCTCACCCAGGAGCGCGCGGAGGCGGCCGGTCAGCTGGCCGAGCTGGAGAAGAGCCGCAAGGCGGTCGCGAGCCACAAGCAGACCGTCGAGAGGAAGCTCGCCCAGGCCCGCCGGCTGCTCAACTCCCTGCCGTCCGAGGAGCGCGCCGCCTACGACCGGGCCTCCCGCTCCGGCCGCGAGGACATGCCCGACCTCAGCGGCGCCCTGCCGCCCAACGCCCGGGCCGCCGCCGCGGTCGCCGCCGCCCGCGCCGCGATCGGCAAGCCGTACGTCTGGGGCGCGACCGGTCCCTCCGGCTTCGACTGCTCGGGCCTGATGGTGTGGTCGTACCGGCATGCCGGGGTCTCCCTGCCGCGCACCTCGCAGGGCCAGCGCTACGCGGGACAGCAGGTCCCGCTCTCCCAGGCGCAACCCGGCGACCTGGTCACCTACCGGTCCGACGCCAGCCATGTCGGCATGTACGTCGGGAACGGCCAGGTGATCCACGCCCCCTACCCCGGCGCCCCCGTCCGCTACGACCCGGTGGGCATGATGCCGGGCGCCACCGTCACCAGGGTCTGACCCAGGCCCTCTGACCCTGACGGCCGTCCCGCCGTACGATCGTGAAATGGCTGGTCGAAGGCGGGCGTCGAGACACGGGATCCTCGCGCTGTGTCTGCTGCTGGTCTCCCTGGTGGCCTGCGGCGGCACATCCGGTACCGGCACCGCCAAGGCCGATGTGCAGGCGCTGCTCGACCGGCGGTCGGTCGCCGTCCTCGACCGGGACCGGGCCGCGTTCATGCAGACGGGCGCGCTGGACTGGTTCGAGAACGCGCGGGGCGTGCCGTTCGCGTCCTGGGCGTACCGTCTGACGGGGCTCCACCGGGACGGCGCCGAGGCCACCGCCGACGTCGAGCTCAAGTACCGCATACAGGGCTACGACAACGCCCCGGTCACCGTCGGCCGCACGCTCACCCTGAGCCTGGACGCCGGCGGTGAGTGGTACGTCGACCAGGAGAAGCCCGCGAAGAAGTCCGCCCAGCAGCTGTGGGACCAGGGCGAGGTCGCCGTCGTCCGCGGCAGGAGCAGCCTCGTCCTCGGGGTCGGACGGTCGAGCGCGGCGCTGCGGACCTACGTGGACCTGGCGGACCGTGCCGTGCCGGCGGTGTCGGCGGAGTGGGGCACCCGGTGGGCGCGGCATGTCGTCGTGCTCGTACCGAAGTCCCTGGACGGGATGGCCGGGCTGCTGGGCTCGCCCGCCTCCTCGTACCGCGGGATCGCCGCCGTCACCACCGGGGAGACGGGCGCCCCGGCGAGCGCGCCCGCGGACCGGATCATCGTCAACCCCGACGCGTACGGCGTTCTCGGCAGCGTCGGCAAACAGGTCGTGCTCACCCATGAGACCACCCATGTGGCCACCCGCGACCACACCAGTGCCGCCACCCCCCTGTGGCTGTCCGAGGGGTACGCCGACTGGATCGGCTATCTCGACTCCGGGCGCTCGCCCGTCCAGGCCGCGCCGGAGCTGTGGCGGGCCGTGACCGAGGGGCGGACGCCGACGGCCCTGCCGAAGGACGCGGACTTCGGGTTCAGCGGCGACGCGACGAAGCTCGCCCAGGCGTACGAGGGCGGCTGGCTGGCCTGCCGGATGGTCGCGCAGCGGTGGGGGACCGACCAGCTCCGCGCCTTCTACCAGGCCGTCGGCGCCCACAAGCAGCGCGCCGGGGCGGTCGAGGACGCGCTGAAGAGCGTGCTCGACACGAATCTGGACGACTTCACGGCCCAGTGGCGGGACTATCTGCGGGCTCAGCTCGACTGAGCCGCTCGACGGCCTCCTCCAGCCAGGTGCGCTCGGCCTCCCCGGTCGCCCGCGCGACCCGCAGCATGCCCTCCCGGAACAGGTCCGCCGCCTCCTCGGCGCGCACGGGTCTGCCCTCGTCGTAGAAGAAGCTGGTGGGCGCGTCGAGGAACTCCAGGCGGCGGCGGAGCACCGCGGCCTGTTCCTGGCGGTCCGGGAGGTGGCGCAGGAAGGTCAGGACCGTGTTGAAGCGGACCTGGTCGGAGATCTCGACCGGCTTGGGCCGGCGCAGGCGCTCCAGGAGGTCCGCGCGGCCCGCGTCGGTGAGGGAGAGCGTGCGCCGCGGGGCCGCGCTCGCGCCCGGCTCGGTGTGTTCGTCGAGCTTGCCCGCCTTGATCAGCCGGGCGATCGCCGGGTAGAGGGCGCCGTCGCTGACCGGGCGGACATGGCCGCTGAGCGCCTTGATGCGCTCCTTCAACTCATAGCCGTGCAGGGGTTCTTCGGCCAGGAAGCCCAGGATCGACAGCTCCAGCACGCCGATTCCTCCTTGTGGTGGTCGTGGCGCCATGGTACCTCTTATCGAGCTACCTCTTATCGAGCTACCTCGTTTCGAGGTAGCTCGAATCGAGGGGGGTCTTTCTCGTGGACAGTCATCGCCGCCGGCTCATCGCGCTCGCCCACCCCGTCTACTTCTCGCTGCTCGCCTCCGTCGCCGCCGGGGTCATCAACACGGTCTGGGTCTCCCGGCTCGGCGGAGCGGCGGTGGCGGCCGTCGCCGTGGCCACCAACGCCGAGAACGTGCTGCTGGGCGTCGCCCTGGTCTTCGGCTCGGGCACGACCGTGCTGGTCGCGCACGCCCGGGGCGCGCGGGACCCGGGGGCGGTACGGGCCGCCGTGCGCGGGGGCTGGGCGGTGTTCGGGCTGGTGACACCGGTGGTCGTGGTGGGCGGGTATCTGCTGCGGGAGCCGCTCGCGCGGCTGGTCCTCGGCGAGGGCGCGCCCCTGCCGCTCGCCGTCGGGTACTTCGCGATATCGATGCCGGGGATCGCCGTGTTCTTCGCCCAGCAACTGGTCGACGGGATCCTGAAGGGCACGGGGGACACCCGGACACCCCTGCGGCTCGCGCTG
>JABFXD010000779.1 GCA_013361925.1 Streptomyces sp.
CGCCGTCTTCTCGTCGTCGGTGAGCCACAACTGCCAGTCGCGCAGCCGGTATCCGGTGTCGCGCGCGTCGGCGGGCATCCGGACGTCGCCGTCGTACTCGCCCAGGAGCATCTCACCGCCGAGCACCCCGTGCGGATCGCGGGCGTACAGCTTGCCGTCCCTGCCCTCGCCGGTGCCCAGGAAGTGCGCGTCCTGCCAGTCGCAGTGGGCGGCGCCGGCCGAGCTGCTGATGACGGTCAGGGGCACCCGCCTGCCCTGCCGGTCGGTCCAGACCTCGTACTCCTGGGAGTCGGTGAAGTCCGCCTCGAACTCGGCCGGATCGCAGGAGGCGCTGGTCTCCGGTCCCCAACCGGGCCGGTTCTTCTGGTCCTTGGCGACGATCACCGCCACTTTCGTGCGGCCGTCGACGTCGTAGGAGAACAGGACGCGTCCGCCCTCCTTCCGCTCCACCCGGTAGCCCTCCTGCGGCACGCCGGGCTGCTCGATGTCGAAGTACGCCTTGAGCCCCTCCTCCGGTGTCTCACCCCCGTCGCCCTCGCTCCACGGCTCGCTGCCGCCGGCGGTGTCGATCGGCCAGTCGCACTCCAGGGCGCGGGCCGCGGCGCCCGTGTTCACGAGGTCGGACCGGTCGTCCTTCTCCTCGTCCCAGTCCTTGGCGGCGATGTGCAGCGGCCCGCTGTAGGGCGTGGGCGGAGCCGTGCCGGCGACGACCATGTCCCCCTTCTCGGTCCCGCACCCCACGGCCGCCAGCCCCACCAGTGCCGTCACTGCCACGATGCCTCTGCGCATCCCCACCCCTGTTCCCCGCCTGTCGTTGCGATCCTCCGACGCGGCAGTGCGGCGAAACGTTCAGCGGGCCGCCTGGAACGTGCGCCGGTACGTCTGCGGCGACACCCCGATCGCCGCGTGCAGATGCTGGCGCAGTGAGGCGCCGGTGGCGAAGCCGACCTCGCCGGCGATCTGGTCCACCGACAGGTCGCTGGATTCCAGCAGGTGGCGGGCGCGCGCCACGCGCTGCTGGATCAGCCAGCGGCCGGGACTGAGGCCCACCTCGTCGTGGAAGCGGCGGGCGAAGGTGCGCAGGCTCATCCGGGCGTGGGCGGCGAGGTCGGTCAGGGCGAGGGGCTCGTCGAGGCGCTCCAGCGCCCAGGCGCGGGTGGCGGCGGTGCTCGCGGCGCCGCTCTGCGGGACCGGCTGCTCGATGTACTGGGCCTGACCGCCGTCCCGGAAGGGCGGCACGACGCAGCGCCGGGCCACCGCGTTGGCCAACTCGCTTCCGTGGTCGGTGCGGACGATGTGCAGGCAGACGTCCACGCCGGAGGCCGCGCCGGCCGAGGTGAGGATGCGGCCGTCGTGGACGAACAGGACGTCCGGGTCCAGGTCGACGTCCGGGTGGAGCCGCCGGAAGGCCTCGGTCACCTGCCAGTGCGTGGTGGCCCTGCGCCCTT
The DNA here is from genome assembly GCA_013361925.1 of Streptomyces sp. Taxonomy (GTDB): domain Bacteria; phylum Actinomycetota; class Actinomycetes; order Streptomycetales; family Streptomycetaceae; genus Streptomyces. The sequence continues at coordinate 1,449 of JABFXD010000779.1, forward strand.
CGAGAAGGCCCGCCGCGGCGAGCACGAAGGCGGCGGTGCAGATCGACACCACGCGGGCGTCCGGGCGGATCAGCGCGAGGGCGGCGGCGACCTCGGCCGGCAGCTCGACGGGGATGTGCGGCTGGGCCATCGAGGCGACCACCACGGTGTCGGCCGTGGCCAGGATCTCCGGGCCGTGCTCGACCCCGATCGTGAAGTCGGCGTTGCTGCGCACCGGCAGGCCGTCGACGCTGCACGTCAGCACCTCGTAGTGCCCGTCGGCGGCGCCGAAGATCCGGCTGGGGATACCCAGCTCGAAGGGGTAGACGCCCTCCAGGGCCAGGACCACGACTCGTTCGACCCGCCGTTTCGCATGCATGGCACGATTCTATCGAAGGTTGGCCATCATGCCATTTCCCGGGGAGGCGGGCCCCGGCAGGCTGGATGACCATGAGCACTGTGAAGACGATGCGAGTCATCAGCCAGGACGTTCTCGGCGGCCCCGAGGTCCTGAAGGAAACCGAGGTGGAGCGGCCGGAGCCGCGCACGAACGAGGTACTGGTCCGGGTCCGGGCCGCCGGGGTCAACCCCACCGACTGGAAGCACCGCGCCACCGGCGGCTTCCTGGGCGAGCCGCCCTTCGTCCTGGGCTGGGACGTGTCCGGCGTGGTCGAGGCCGTCGGGATCGGCGTCGCCCGCTTCAAGCCCGGCGACGAGGTCTTCGGCATGCTGTCCTACCCGTACGGCCACGGTTCGCACGCCGAGTACGTCACCGCCCCGGCCCGTACCTTCGCGCACAAGCCGGCCTCGATCGGCCACACCGAGGCGGGCGCGCTGCCGCTGGTCTCCCTGACCGCCTGGCAGGCGCTGGTGGAGTACGCCGACGTACAGCCGGGGCAGCGGGTGCTGATCCACGCGGCGGCCGGCGGCGTCGGGCATGTGGCGGCGCAGATCGCCAAGGCGCGGGGCGCGTATGTGATCGGTACCGCGAGCGCGGGCAAGCACGAGTTCCTGCGCGGTCTCGGCGTGGACGAGGCGATCGACTACCGGGAGACGGACTTCGCCGAGGCGGTCAAGGACGTCGACGTCGTCCTGGACACCCTCGGCGGCGACACCTCCGTGCGCTCGCTGCGGGTGCTGCGGCCCGGCGGGCTCGTGGTGTCGATCCTGCCGGTCGGCTCGGACGAGTTCCACGAGGAGGCCGAGCGGCTCGGCGTCCGGGCGCTGCGCATGCTGGTCGACGCCTCCCACAGCGGGTTGACGGCGATCGCCGAACTGGTCGAGGCGGGGAAGCTGCGTCCCACGATCGCCGGCACCTTCCCGCTGGCCGACGCCGCCGAGGCGCACGCCCTCGGCGACACCGGCCGCACCACGGGGAAGCTGGTCCTCACGGTCGACTGACCCCAAGGGACCTCAGAAGGTCAGTACGGGCTTGATCGCCTTGCCGGCCCCCATGTCCCGCACCGCCTGGTCGATGTCCGCGAACGCGTACGTGCTGACCAGGCGGTGCAGCGGGAGCCGTCCCTCCTTCACCAGCCGGACCAGGGCGGGGATGAAGGACTGGGTCTCCGCGTCACCGAGGGTGAGGCCGACGATCCGCTTGCCGCCGAGCAACCCGTTGACGTCCAGGGCGACTTCGGTGCCGAACGGCGGGGCGCCGACGACGACCAGGGTGCCGCGGGCGCCGAGCGCGTCGACGCCCTGGCGGAGCACACCGACGTTGCCGGTGGTCTCGACGACGCCGTCCGCGCCCTGGCCGTCGGTGATCGCCGCGAGGGCCTCGCCGAGGTCCTCGTCACCGGCGTGCACCACCTGCGTCGCCCCCAACTCCCGTGCCAGGGCCAGGCGTTCGGCCACCCGGTCGACGGCGACGATCGTCGTGGCGGGGGTGAGGGCGGCGGCCATGACCGCGGACAGGCCGACGGCTCCGGCGCCGAGGACGACGATCGTGCTGCCGGTCTCCGGCTTCAGCACGTTCCAGACCGCGCCGACGCCGGTCTGCACTCCGCAGCCCAGCGGGGCGATCGAGGTCAGCGGCACCTCGGGGTCGACCTTGACGAGGCTGCGC
>JABFXD010000058.1 GCA_013361925.1 Streptomyces sp.
GCCCTCACCATCCGCCACGACGGCCACGGCGGCGTCGCCGACGACCTGACCGACCCCGCCGGACTCACCACCTGGGCCCAGGCCCACGTGGCGCCGGGCTTCGTGGCCGGGGACGCGGAGCTGGCCGCCGTACGCGAACTGCGTGCGGCGATCCGCGCCCTGTTCGCCCGCGCGGTACGCCCCGCAGCGCCGAGCCCCGCCGACGCGGCGCGGCTGATGCCGGTACCGGACGCCGTCGACCTGCTGAACATGGCGGCCGCCCGTACGCCCACGATCCCCGTGCTGCACTGGGCCGAGGACGCCGAACCTGTCGTAGAACACAGGGCGCCGAGCGACGACTTGGTGGCGGTCCTCGCGCGGGCCGCGATCGCCTTCCTCGCCGGCCCCGAACGGCAACAGCTGCGCGCCTGCCATGCGCCGCGCTGCGTGCGCTACTTCATCAAGGAACATCCACGGCAGGAGTGGTGCAAGCCGGCCTGCGGGAACCGAGCGCGGGTGGCCCGGCATCATCAGCGGCACCGGAAGCCCGTCGACGGCCTCGGCGAGTAACGGCCGAACCCGGGTCGCGCGGCCCCCGGCAGGCGTACGCTGAGCTGCCTGTAGGTCACGGTGTGCGCTCGCTCCCCGCGCGGACGTACCGCCGCGGCAGGGGGTGTGCCATGGGGTGGCGCGGCATGCGCAGCGATCGCACGCTCTTCGAGCGTGAGAGTGAACTCGCCGCTGTAGACGAGGCGTTGGAAGAGCTGACCGGGTTGCGTGCGGACGGCACGGAACCGGTCGGACAGCCCCGCGGCGCGCTCCTCGCCTTCGCCGGACCCGCCGGACTCGGTAAGACGACCCTGATGGCCGAGGTCCGCCGCCGCGCCGCCGCCCGTGGCTGCACCGTCCTGTCCGCCCGCGGCGGCGACCAGGAACAGCGCGTCGCCTTCCACGTCGCCCGCCAACTGCTGCAACCCCGGTTCGCCGGTGCTGACGAGGCCGATCTCCGTGCCCAGCTGGGCAGTTGGTACGACATCGTCGGCCCCGCCCTCGGCCTGTGCGCCCCGACCGACGGCGCCCCACCCGACCCGCAGGGCCTGCGCGACGGCCTCGACTGGGTGCTCACCCATCTCGCCGTGCAGCGCGCCCCGATGGTCCTCGCCCTCGACGACGCGCACTGGGCGGACCCCGAATCCCTGCGCTGGCTCGCCGCGTTCGCGCCCCGCGCCGAGGAACTGCCGCTGCTCGTCGTCGTCGCCTACCGGCCCGACGAACTCCCCGATCACGCCGAGTCGTTCAGGGGGCTGCCGGGGCGTGCGGGCGGCCGGCCCATCGACCTCGAACCGCTCAGCGCCGTCGCGGTCGCCGGTCTGGTCCGTGAGGCCCTCGGCACCCACGCCGACGACGCGTTCTGCCGCGAGTGCTGGGCCGTCACCGCCGGCAACCCCTTCGAGACCGTCGAGCTCACCGCCAAGGTCCACGACCGCGGCCTCAACCCGACCGAAGCCGGCGCCCATCTGCTGCGCGACCTCGCCGCCGCCGTCAAGGGCAGCGGGCTGATCGCCCGCCTCGAACGCCTCGGCACCTCCAGTGTCCGCTTCGCCTGGGCCTGCGCCGTCCTCGGCACCGAGATCCACCCCGTGCTCGCCGCCGCTGTCGCGGGCCTCGGCCATGAGGAGGCCGCCGACGCCGCCGACGCCCTGCGCGGCGCCCGCATCCTCACCGGCGCCGACACCCTGGAGTTCGTCCACCCCCTCATCGCCACCGCCGTCTACCGCGCCATCCCCTCCGGCGTCCGCGTCGCCCTGCACGGCCAGGCCGCCTGGTGTCTCATCAACGACGGGCAGGGCCCCTCCGCCGCCGCCCGCCACCTCCTGGAGACCCACCCCGACGGCGACGCCTGGGTCGTCCAGCAGCTCCGCGCCGCCGCCGGCGAGACCCTCCGCTCCGGCGCCCCCGACGCCGCCCGCAGCTACCTCGCCCGCGCCCTGCGCGAACCGCCGCCCTGCGAGGACCGGGCCACCGTCCTCTACGAACTCGGCAGCGCCTCCCTGCTCACCGAACCGGCCACCACGGTCAACCACCTGCGCGCCGCCCTCGACGAACCGATCGCCGAGCCCGGCCTGCGCCACCACATCGTCTACCGGCTCTCCCAGGTCCTCGCCCACAGCGACCGCCTCGCGGAGGCATCCGACACCCTCGCCCGCGAGATCCGCGTCACCGAGGACGCCCGCGTCAAGCTACGCATGCTCTCCGAACAGTTCATGTGGGACGCCTTCCGCGCCGACGAACCCGACCACCCCTCCCGCTCCCGCCGCCTCGCCAAACTCGCCGACCGCCTCAAGGGCCGCGACCTCACCGAGCGGTACATCATCGGCCTGCGCACCTGGGACGCCGTCCTGCGCGGCGAACCCGCCCACATCGCCCTCCAGCACGCCGATCGCGCCCTCGCCGGCGGCCTCGGCTGGGCCGAACCCGACCGTGGCTTCGAGGTACCGGTCCTGGTCGCGCTGGCCTTCATGTACGCCGACCGCCCCGGCCGCACCGAGGAACTCTTCGCCGCCGGGATCGCCGACTTCGAACGTCAGGGCTGGCGCGGCGCCCACCTCTCCTTCGGCTACACCCTCCTCGCCTACGTCCGCTACCGCCGCGGGCGGCTCGCCGAGGCCGAGGACTTCGTCCGCGCGGGACTGCGGCTGGCCGAACGCGTCGGCCCCGGCACCCCCGCCCACTGGTACGCCGTCGGCATCCTCATCGAGGTCCTCCTCGCCCGCGGCCGGATCACGGAGGCCGCGCAGACCGCCGAGGACCACGCCTTCAGCGAGCCCTTCCCGGCCGCCGTCGTCTTCCCCGACGCCCAGACCGTCTACGGCGAACTGCTCCTCGCCCGCGGCCTCACCAAGGACGCAGCGGGCCAGCTGGCCGCCGCGGGCCGTCGCCTCGACCCACGCGGCATCCGCAACCCCGCCTGGTGCCCCTGGCAGCTCCACCTCGCCCGCGCCGAGAGCCACGACACCCCCGAACGCGCGCTCCCCACCGCCCTCGAAGCCCTCTCCCGAGCCCGCCAGTTCGGCACCCCGTCCGCCATCGGCCAGGCGCTGCGGACGGCGGCGGAGGTCTCGTCGGGTTCAGCGCGTGTGAAGTACTTGGAGGAGGCCGTCGCCCACCTGGAATGTTCCCCGGCGGCCTACGAGCTGGCCTGCGCACTGGTGTCCCTGGGCACGGAACTGAGGCGGACGGGGCGAGCGGCCGAGGCTTCCGAATACCTCCACCGGGGGCTCGACGCGGCCGCGCAGTGCGGCGCCGACGGTTTGGTGGAGGCGGCACGGGACGAGCCTTGAAGCCACCGTGATGGTCGACGAAGCCAGGGGCGCGAGGCTGTATCAATTTGCGGCTCCGCCGCGTGGGCGCGCCAAGCCCCCGCCCACCCGCAGCCGCCCCACCACCTCAAGGCCCCGTACGATAGGCACATGTCGTTCCTCCGCCGCCGCAGCGCGACTCCCGCCGGCCCA
>JABFXD010000235.1 GCA_013361925.1 Streptomyces sp.
TCGAGGCGGGGGAGCGGAACCTCGGCTGAGAGATGGCCAACTCTTGGCCAGGTCATGGGTGGTTCAAAGGTTGACGGCCGAAAGGCGCCCTTGCGTCTACCGGTCGTTCGGCCGAATACTCCCCCTCAGCGCTTGTCAGGGGCACGGCGTGTTCGGAATCCGGACCTCGGGGCCCCTGGCTGCGCCTCACGGGCCCCGACCCCACGCGGGCCCCCGACCTCCCTGGGAGGGAACGAAAAGTGAGGATCAAGCGCACCACCCCCCGCAGCGGCATCACGAGACGGACCCGGCTGATCGCCGTATCCACCGGACTCGTGGCCGCCGCCGCGATCGCGATCCCCAACGCGAGCGCCTCGGACGTCTCCACGTTCAGCACCGCCCAGCTCAAGAGCGCCAACAACTCGGTGCTCAAGGCCGACATCCCGGGTACCGCCTGGGCGGTCGACAGCAAGACCAACCGGGTCGTCGTCACCGTCGACAGCACGGTCTCCAAGGCGGAGATCGCCAAGATCAAGCGGCAGGCCGGCGCCAACGCCGGTGCGCTGACGATCAAGAAGACCGCGGGCAAGTTCCAGAAGCTGATCTCCGGCGGCGACGCCATCTATGCGAGTAGCTGGCGCTGCTCGCTGGGCTTCAACGTCCAGGACAACAGCGGCAACTACTACTTCCTGACCGCCGGTCACTGCACCGACGGCGCGGGCACCTGGTGGTCGAACTCGTCCCACACGACCACGCTCGGCAGCACCGCGGGCTCCAGCTTCCCGACCAACGACTACGGCATCGTGCGCTACACGAACACCTCGGTCACCAAGTCGGGTGCCGTGGGCAGCCAGGACATCGCCAGTGCGGCCACGCCCTCCGTCGGCACCACGGTGTACCGCCGCGGCTCCACCACGGGCACGCACAGCGGCCGGGTCACCGCGCTGAACGCGACCGTCAACTACGGCAGCGGCGACATCGTCTACGGCATGATCCAGACCACGGTCTGCGCCGAGCCCGGCGACTCCGGCGGCCCGCTGTACGGCGGCAGCGTCGCCTACGGTCTGACCTCCGGCGGCAGCGGCAACTGCACCTCCGGCGGTACGACCTTCTTCCAGCCGGTCACCGAGGCGCTGAGCGCGTACGGAGTCCACGTCTACTAGACACCGGACCCCGGTCGCCAGTGTCACCCGGCGTTCACGAGCCCCCGTACGCGACTCGCGTGCGGGGGCTCCCCCTTGGTCGTACGACGGCGTTACCTTCGTAGGGCAGGCAGTACTCCCTGTGGACGCCCACGACGGACCCTGGGGGCCGTGATGGTCGAGGAGCTGGTGGCGGCCGGAGTGACGCTCGCGTCCGCCGGGGTGGTGTACGCGATAGCCGCGGCGCGGGTCGTCAAGCAGTACGAACGAGGCGTGGTGTTCCGCCTCGGAAAGCTCCGGCCGGAAGTGCGCGGGCCCGGGTTCACCATGGTCGTCCCGGGGGTCGACAAGCTCCGTAAGGTCAACATGCAGATCGTGACCATGCCGGTGCCCGCGCAGGAGGGCATCACCCGGGACAACGTCACGGTGCGGGTCGACGCCGTCGTCTACTTCAAGGTGACCGCGCCGGCCGAGGCGATCGTGCGGGTCGAGGACTACCGGTTCGCCGTCTCGCAGATGGCGCAGACCTCTCTGCGGTCCATCATCGGCAAGAGCGAGCTGGACGATCTGCTCGCCGACCGCGAAAAGCTCAACCAGGGGCTGGAGTTGATGATCGACAGCCCGGCCGTGGAGTGGGGCGTGACGATCGACCGGGTCGAGATCAAGGACGTCTCCCTGCCCGAGACCATGAAGCGCTCCATGGCCCGGCAGGCCGAGGCCGACCGGGAGCGGCGGGCCCGGGTCATCAACGCCGACGCGGAGCTCCAGGCGTCGAAGAAGCTCGCCGAGGCCGCCAAGGAGATGTCCGAGCAGCCGGCGGCCCTCCAACTGCGGCTGCTCCAGACGGTGGTGGCGGTGGCGGCCGAGAAGAACTCCACGCTGGTGCTGCCGTTCCCGGTGGAGCTGCTGCGGTTCCTGGAGAAGGCGCAGCAGGGGCATGCCGTGGCGCCGCAACCGGTGCAGGAGCAACGGCCGTCCCCCGCGCCCCGTTTGGATCCAGGCCAAGAGGGGTCGAATTCCGGACAGGACTAGACCTCACGGGTTGGTGAGGGGTTACTCGCTCGTAGTGTTTGCAGTGTGAATTCCCCTGGTCTGACTGTTCGCGGTCAAGGTGAGGGGGGCGTGCAATCGCGTTCTACGCGCGTCCGGAAGTCAACCTTGTGCACTCCCTGTGGGGTTCGGAAGAGTAGGCGCTCGTCAACCAGCCTTCCGGCCCACGAGGTCCCCACAACCGACCGGGCCGACCCCCCACAGGAGGACGCGAGTTGAAGCACCGACGCATACCCAGGCGGCGGGCGATCGCGGCAGGTGCGGGCATCGCCGCACTGGTCGCCGCGGGAGTCACCTTCCAGACTGCGAACGCCAGCGAGCCCGCGAACAGCCCCGGGCCGAAGGTCCTTTCGGCTCTCGCGGCCGGAAACCTCGCCTCGACGCTCGACAAGGAGCTCGGCACCGACGCGGCGGGAACGTACTACGACGCGAAGAGCAAGGCCCTCGTCGTCAACGTCCTCGACGAGACCGCGGCCTCGCTGGTCGAGGAGGCCGGCGCGAAGGCCCGGGTCGTGGAGAACTCCCTCGCCGAGCTCAGAGGAGCCCGTACGACCCTCAAGGACGACGCGACCATCCCGGGCACGTCCTGGGCGACCGACCCGACCACCAACAAGGTGGTCGTCACCGCCGACCGCACGGTCTCCGACGCCGAGTGGGCCACGCTCACGAAGGTCGTCGACGGGCTCGGGGCGACGGCGGAACTCCAGCGCACGAAGGGGGAGTTCAAGCCCTTCATCGCCGGTGGCGACGCCATCACCGGCGGCAGCGGGCGGTGCTCGCTCGGGTTCAACGTGAGCAAGGGCGGCGAGCCGTACTTCCTGACGGCCGGGCACTGCACGGAGGCGATCTCGACCTGGTCGGACTCCAGCGGTACACAGATCGGCACCAACGAGGTGTCCAGCTTCCCGGACAACGACTTCGGGCTGGTCAAGTACACGGCCGAGGTCGATCACCCGAGCGAGGTGGACCTCTACAACGGGTCCGCGCAGGCGATCACGGGCGCGGCATCGGCGACGGTCGGGATGAAGGTCACGCGGAGCGGGTCGACCACGCAGGTTCATGACGGGACCGTCACCGGGCTGGACGCCACCGTGAACTACGGCAACGGGGACATCGTCAACGGGCTGATCCAGACCGATGTGTGCGCGGAGCCGGGGGACAGTGGCGGGTCGCTGTTCTCGGGGAGCAACGCGATCGGGCTGACGTCGGGGGGCAGTGGTGACTGCACCTCCGGTGGGGAGACGTTCTTCCAGCCGGTGACGGAGGCGTTGTCGGCCACGGGGACTTCTATCGGCTGACCGTGCGCTGTGGTGCGGGTG
>JABFXD010000922.1 GCA_013361925.1 Streptomyces sp.
CGGAGTGCGGAACGGCTCGCGCCGCGGACGGCACCCCGGCGTGCCCCTGCGCTCGCCGTGCGTCCGACGCCCACCGTGCCGAACGCAGCGCTGCGGCAGCGGCCGCGGAGGACTTCGATCCCGTACGCATCCGGCCGTTCGTGGAGGTCGGCACTCCCACCGCGTCACCCGAGACTCCCGTGGCCGCCAACGAGGGCGACCCGACGGCGGAACCGGCCGACGGCGCACGGGAGTTACCGTCGCCGCCCCTCGCACCGGACGACCCCGCCCCGGCGCCGCGTCACCCCGCCCCGGACGACACCGCGCGGCAGCGCCGACGCCGACGGGCCCTGCTGACCGCGGGCTGGGGCGGTGCCACGGCCGCCGTGCTCACGGGATGCGTCGTCGGCGGGCTCTACTGGTACGACGGCCCCGACCGCGCCGGGTCCCTGCCCGGCGGCGTGCGCGCGAGCCTCCCGGACCCGCCGACCTCCGACGACCGCCCCTCGTCCTCGGCCGGTCCGCCGACGACGTCACCCCCGCGACCGCCCGCCTCGGTGGACGGTTCGGCGGACGCCTCCACCCCCGCGAGCCCGGCCACACCGTCCGACACCGTCGCCCCGACGCGGACGGCGTCCGGCGCGGCTCCCACCGCCACGGGCGGAGCCCCCACACCGAGTTCCTCCGTCGGCCAGGCTCCCGTCCTGCGCCCCGGCGACCAGGGACCGGAGGTCGTCGAGCTCCAACTCAGGCTGCGCCAGGCCGGTTTCTACAGCGGCGACGCCGACGGCACCTACGACAGCCAGGTCGAGAGCGCCGTCCGCGGCTACCAGGTGACCCGGGTGGTCGTGGAGGACGAGTCGGGCGTGTACGGTCCGCAGACCCGCGCCGCCCTCGAAGCGGAGACCTCGCAGCCGTGACATCCGTGCCTCCCGTTGTCAGTGGCGGCTGACAGCATCGGCGTCATGGCAGACATGATCGAGGACTGGCGGCCGTTCCTCACGCGGTGGAGTCAGGAGTGGGCGGACGCACAGGAGTTGGCGCCCCCGCCCGGCGAGCGGAACACGTCCGACGACGAACCCGTGCGCGCGCGATGGCTGGGGTTCCCAGGCGCGTCCGAGGAGCGCATCCGCGAGCTGGAGCAGCGCCTCGGGCACCGACTGCCGCCCTCGTACCGTGAGTTCCTGGCGGTGACCGACGGCTGGCGGAACGCGGGCGGGTTCGTCTGGCTGCTCGCCGGGACCGGTCAGGTGCGCCGGCACCAGGACGCGGCGGGCCTGTCCGAGTACTTCCCCGGCGAGGTGGACCACCCCACACCGGAGGACGAGATGCTCGCCGGGATGTGGGGGCGGGCCCTGCAACTCGACGTGGAGTCGGACGCCGTGTACCTCCTGCTGGACCCGGGGGACGTGGACGACGACGGCGAGTGGGCCGTGTACACGTACGCGTCGTGGCGGGCGAGCCCGCCCGAACGGTACGCCTCGTTCCGGCTGTTCATGGAAGACATGTACCGGGAGTTCCACCGCCTCCAGATGGACCGCTCCCGGCGGGCCGGTACGGAGTTCGCCAACGCCACCACGCGGGCGCTGGACGCGGCGGTCGAGTCGGCCCGCCTGGACGCCCTGTCCGGCCGGTACGAGGAGGCCGCGGCGGTGCTTTCGGAGGCGGTCGCGTACGGCAGACCCCGGGCGGCGGGGCTGCGCGACCAGATCCGTCGGCTGCTGGGGGAGACCTACCTGGTGTCCTTCCACGAACTGGTGGCCGACCCGCGGTACGCGCTGGAGGCCGTGCCGGTGCTGGCCGCCGAGGGCGTACGGATGAACCGCGAGGACAGGACACTGGCGCAACGCCTGGGGGACGCCACCGAAGCGGAGCGCGCCGCGGTCGAGGAGGCTGTGCGGCAGGTGTGTGCCGGGACGTACCGCTACACGCCCGAGGGCCCCTTCGGCGCCGCGGTGGAGCAGGCGCGGGAGCACGCCCGCTGGGGCCGGACGGACGAGGCCTGGCACACGCTGCGCGCCGCACTGCCCCGGTGGCGGCCCCTCGGCCCGGAGCACCTCGCCCCCTTCGGCCTGTACGCCGACCCGTTGCTCGGCCCCCTGATCACACCGGAACGGGGCCGGGAGCTACTGGCCACACCGAGAGCCGGCCACAGCGGCAGCGTCCCCGCGCCCACCCCCGACCTGGACCCGCCCGGCCTCGCGTGGCTGGCGGACACACAGCCCGGCCATGTCCTGACGTCGTACCGCTTCCTCCTCGTCGAGGGCGTGGAACCGGCCGAACTCCCGGGCCGTATCGGCGCCGAAGGCACCACCGTCCTGGACGAGCCGGCGATGGTGTGGGAGTCGCGGATGCGGCCGCGCGGCGGCCACGGCGGCGAGCCGTGGGCCGACGAACCGCAGGTCTCCGTCGGCCACGCGGGTGGGGGGTGGAGCTTCGCCCTCCAGGCCCACCCGGGCGCCTCCTTGGACGAGCGGTGGTTCGTCTCCCCGGGCATCGCGGCCTCCCGGAGCATCGCCGCGTCCCAGGGCACGGCCGTCTCTCCTGGAACCCGGGTGGTGACGGTGTGGAGCGAACCCTTCGAGGGACAGCGCCCCGGCGTCTTCCACTTGTCGGTCGCCGAGAACGGCGAGGAGTCGTACGCCTTCACCGTTCGACCGACCACGATCAGCAGACGAGGCCCCGTGCCGAGCGGCCTGGACCCGGACCTGCTCTTCCCACCGCACGCACCGCGTGATGGACGCCAGGGCGAGCGGCGGGCCCTCGACGCCGTCGCGGCCGAATTCGGTGTCCGGCTCCCGCGGTTCGCCCTCACCCAGGGACGACTGCACACCGTCCGCACCCGCTCGTGGCGTCGACCACCGGGGCCGGGCGAGGGATACGTGACCATCGGCGTGGTGGGGCGACGACCCTAGCGATCGCCCCTGGGTCGCGAGCACGTATCCGGATCCGTGGCGCAGGCAACCTGAGGTCTCCGTGCGGAGTGTTACTCGGAGAAGCTCACGCGCGCCTGACCTGCGCGCGGCAGCGGAAGGAATCGGGGGAACTCAGGGTGCGCGCGATCACCAGCCCATGTATGGGAGGGCGCTACGAAGGCGAGCCACCGCAGGACGATCTACGGGACTTCGAGACATACGCGGCCGTGCGGTGGCCGCGGCTGCTGCGTACCGCGTATCTGCTGACCAACGGGGACCATCACGAGGCGGAGGACCTCGTCCAGGTGACGCTGGCGAAGGTTTACTTGCGTTGGCATCACATACGCACCCTGGACGCGCCCGACCAGTACGTCCGCCGCGCGCTGATCAACAACAACACCACCCGGCAGCGCAAGCGACGAGTCGTACAACTCCTCACGCCCCACCTGCCCGAGCAGCGCGGCCCGTCCGGCAGTGAGAACTACGAGACGCGCTCGGAGCTGTTCGACGCGCTCGCCACGCTGCCGCCCCGCCAGCGGGCCATCGTCGTGCTCCGCTACTGGGAGTGCCAGAGCGAACAGCAGACGGCGGACCTCCTCGGCTGCTCCGTCGGCACCGTGAAGAGCCAGGCCAGCCGGGCGCTGAAGAAGCTGCGCTCCAGCGCGGCCCTGTCCGAGTACGCAGCCGTCATGACCCACGGGGAGTAGGGGAGTGTCAGACATGCAGGCCGACCTCTCGCCGCAGCCGCCGGGCCCCGAGCTGTGGCGGGCCCTCGACGACGCCGCACGGGGCTGCGCTCCCACGCCGTTCCCGAGGGACCGCGTCGTACGCCGGGCCGCGACGATCAGACGGCGCCGCAGGCTGGCGACCGTCGCCCTGGCCGCGCTGCTGCTGACCCCCGCGGCCGGCGAACTGGCCCTCGACCAGCAGTCCACCTCCTCCCACGCGGTCACCGGAACCGACCGGCAGCAGTCCCCGCGGCCCTCCGCTTCACCCGGGACGGCCGACGTCCGGTCCCCGGTACGGGTCGTACGGCCCGGAGAGCGGATCGATGTCGGACTCGGCGTCTGGTATCTGCTCAAGCAGCGGGAGTTCTGCCCGAAGCACCCGATCGACAGGAAGCCGAGCTGCGTGGGGCCGCTGGACCGGCAGCAGCCGGGTGACGTACCCATGACCCTCAACTGGTACCCCTTCCCCAAGGGGGTGGTGACGGTCCTCGCCTACACCGGGAAGACGCCTGCCGCCCGCATCACGATGACGGACCACGGCCGCACCACCGTGCTCCCCCTCGTGCGGCTGGCCGGAGACCCCGTCTATGTGAGTTCCTACGCCATCAGCTCTCCGGTCGAAGGGAGCTACGAGAACAGCCCCGAGGGCTCGAAGTCGTCGAACCTCCCTGTCTTCCGCGCGTACGGCGCCGACGGCGAGGAGCTGGCGGAAATCGGGGGATGAGCGGCCACGGACGTGTGCGCGGCTGCCGGGACATCCGGGCCGTGCCCTTAATGTCGACGGCATGACCGACAACCCCGTGCGTACCGTCACCGTCGAACGAACCAGTACCGGCCACTTCACCGCGACCAACACCCGCGGCGGCACCGTCAGCTTCGGTACCGGTGCCGACGGCGACACCGAATTCACCCCCGTCGAGCTGCTGCTGGCGGCACTCGGCGGCTGTACGGCCGTGGACGTGGACATCGCGACCAGCCGCCACGCGGAGCCTGCCGGGTTCTCCGTGACGGTCGCCGGCAACAAGGTCAGCGACGACCTCGGCAACCGGCTGACCGACCTCACGGTCACCTTCCAGGTCACGTTCCCGGACGGCGAGGGCGCCGACCGGGCGCGGGCGATTCTTCCCCGGGCGGTCAAGACCTCCCACGACCGGCTCTGCACGGTCAGCCGCACGGTGGAGATCGGCACGCCCGTGACGGCGACGGTCGAGGACGCCTGACCCGGACCTGAGGCGTCCGGATGCCGAAGGGCCGCACCCCGAGTACGGGGTGCGGCCCTCGACGCGTGCGGTTACTCGCCCCAGCCGCCGTAGGGAACGGTGATGAGTTCCATGGCGTGGCCCGACGGGTCCATGAAGTACACGCCGCGGCCACCGTCGTGGTGGTTGATGGTCCCGGGCTGCTGCCGCATGGGGTCGGCGTAGTGCTCGATGCCGCGCTCGCGGATCTTCGCGTACGCCGCGTCGAACTCCTCCTCGGAGATCAGGAACGCGTAGTGCTGGGGGGTGATCTTCTCCGCGGGGATCGTGGCGAAGTCCAGCGTGACGCCGTTGCTCAGGGCGATCGCGATGAACGGGCCCCACTCGGTGGTGATCTCAAGGCCCAGCAGGCCGGCGAAGAACTCGGCCGACTCCCGGTTGTCCCGGGCGTGCACGATGGTGTGGTTCAACTGAACTGACAAGGAATGCCTCCGAAGGCATCTCCTGACACCTCCATGCCTCACCCAGCCGGTGACCGACACGCGATGTCGGCGTAGATCGTAGCCGATGCGGGAGGGGCTATTCGATGAGTTCCCAGTCCTGTGAACCGTCCGAAGCGGCGCTCTGCAGGGTGAGCGGGGCGCCGGCGGAGGCGCCGGTCAGATACAGGCCGGGGTTCTTGACCGACTGGAGTCGGTAGAAACCGTCGGCGGTCTTGACGAGGTTCCAGCTGCCGGTGGAACTGTTGTCGACCCACTGGCCGATCCGCTGTCCGGCCGTGGCGTTGCCGGTCCAGATCGCCGCCGCGCGGCCTCCCGACTTGTTCAGCAGACTGACGCCGCCGTTCGGCTCGGTCACCACGTGCCAGAACTGGGTGTCCGGGTTGCCGGCGGAGCCGGCGTCCTCCAGCCGGACGTCGGGCACGTCCCCGTTTCCGAGGTTGGCGTCGTTGGTCTTGTCGCCGGTGCCGATCACCTGGTCGGTCCTGCGGTTCACCAACTGGAAGTAGGCGCCCGCGGAATGGCCGAGGTCGACTTCCGCGAAGGCGATGGTCGACGTGCCCTGGTTGTTGAGGATCGCGACCCGGCCGGTGCCGTCCACGTACTGGAGGTCGCGGCTGTAGCCGGCCTGAGACGTGGTCTGGTACTCCTTCCAGACGCCGTCGCCGCGACCGCCGTCGTTGACCCAGACGCTGCCGCTGCCGGCCGCGTTGTAGACCAGCCGCCCGCCGGGCAGCCGGATCAGGACCGGGCTGCCGCCGGTGGCGAGCGGACGGCTGCCGGGGGAGACCGGCAGCGAGGTGACGGCGTCGCCCGTGGGGGACCCGGTGAAGAACTTCAACGGGTCGGCGGCGAGCCGGTACCGGGTGTTGGCGCCACCGCCCCAGTACTCGTACGTCAGCAGCCACTTGCCGTCCGTCGTCCGCACGACGTTCGCCATCCCCGGCCGCCCACCGCCGATCTCCGTCTTGCCGCCGCCCATGTCCTGGGTGAGCCCGGCGATGTCGACGACGGGGCTGCTCCACTGGGCGCTGCGGCCGTCCCAGGTCTTGTGGGCGAGGATCTGCCCGTGCGAGTCGGGGGCGGTGCCGTTGGCGGGGTCCAGGGTGGGGACGCCGGTGACCGGGTCGAAGCCGGTGTAGTCGTTCTCGTCGGAGTAGTAGCAGACCAACTTGCCCTTGTGGACCATCAGATACGGCTCCCAGACCGGGTCCACCTGCCTGGTCGTGTTCGCCGCCGCGACGTTCTGCCCGATCGCGCCCGCGCTGCCGCCCTGCCAGCCGCCCGTGGCGATGACGTTCACGACGTTCCAGCTCGCGCCGCTGTCCGTGCTGGAGTACAGGGCGATCGCCAGGTCGCTGCGGTCGCCGTCGTTGGACGGCGTCCAGTTCGGGTCGGCGGCCTTGTGCTCCTTGTAGTAGGCGTCGTCGCCGGAGACGACACTCGCCAGCAGCAGCGTCCCCTGCTTGAGGTTCCCGACGTCCTGCGGGAGGACGTAGAGGTAGGGGTTCGTCCAATTGCTCGTGTACTTGGCGTACTTGGGGTCGTTGGACAGGTACGCCGGTGCCTTCACCTCGGACAGCGGCTGCCAGGACGTGCCGTGGTCGTCGCTCTTGTAGACGGGCAGGGTCTGCCGGTCGGCGGAGCCGGTCGCCGAGACGACCGTCGACTTCTCGAACGAGGCGACGAGGCGTCCGCCCGGCAGTTGCGCCGACTTCGGGTAGACGGCGCAGTTGCCCCGCCCCTTCAGACACGGCTCGCTGCCGAGTTGGTAGAGGATGCCGCCCGTCGGGTTGTACGCGTGGGCACTGGCCATCGGTATCGCCAGCAGCGCCGACGCGGCCAGGACGGTGCCGAGTGCCTGGGCCGGTCTTCTTCCGTGCATGTCTCTCCTCATTGAGGGCCGTGCGGGTGGGTTCAGACGACCAGGACGCGTACGTCCCACGGGCCGAGGTCCAGCGCGGTCCCGGCGGGGACGGCGGCGCCGGTCAGCACATCGGTGAGGTCCGACGGGGCGTGCGCGGCGACCGGTTGCCAGCTCCAGTTGTGGACGACGTGGACACGTCGGCCGTCGGTGGCCGTGGCGGTGGTCGCGGTGACGGAGTCGGGCAGGTCCCGCCACGCTCCGGGCGCCGCCGGAGCCAGCCAGGCCGCCAGTTCCCGGGCGAAGGCGCGGCCGGGGGCGGTGCCGACACAGGTGATACGGCCCGCGCCGTGGCGTCGGGTGGTGGCCGCGGGCCAGCGGCCGAAGTGCGGGTGGTCGTAGGCGGCGAGGACGTCGGCGTCGGCGACGGTGAGACCGTCCGCCCAGCGGGTCGCCGCGGCGTCGGCGGACAGGTGCAGCGGGCTGTCGGGTGCGGGGCGCACCGGGATGTCCTGGGTGAGGTTGCTGAACTCGTCGTAGGACACGCCCGCGGCCTCGGCGAGCCGTCCCGGGGCGCGTTCGGCGCGGGCGCGGGCCTCGTGGTCGGCGTAGCCGGTGCGGGGGCCGAGGACGAGGTGGCCGCCGGCGTGGGCGTAGGCGGCGAGCCAGTCGAGGGTGGAGTCGGCGGCGAGATACAGGGCCGGGACGACCAGGACGGGATGGCGTAGTACGGCGTCCTCGGGGCTCAGGCCCTCCCTTTCGCCTTCCGGGTCGTGGAGTTGGCGGGCGTGGACGATGCGCACCTGACGTCCGGCCTCGAACGCGCCGCGGTAGAACGGGTCGAAGAAGCGGTGGTAGGCCGCCGGGTCCGGGCTGCCGTCGGGCTGGGCCAGCGGCGGGTACTTCTGCATCAGCCACTTGCTCGGGGTCGAGTACACCATCGTGATGTCCGCGTCCGGTACAAGACCGGCGACGAGCGGCCCTGCGGTCTCGAACTCGGCGCCCAGCCGGGCCAGTTCGGCGTACGTCCGGCCGGGCTGTCCGGTGTGCGGGAGGATGCCGCCCCAGTAGGTCTCGGCACCGAAGTGCAGCGTGTGCCAGTGCCAGTACTCGATCATGCGGGCGCCGCGGGCGACCAGCGCCCAGGCCGCCTGACGCCACTGCCCGTCGTAGCCGGGGCGGTTGTCCCACGGGAAGCCGATGGAGCCGGCGTTGGTCTCGGTGACCAGGAACGGCTCCTGGCGGGAGGAGAACATCCAGTCGGCGGTCTGGTACAGCGCCCACACGCCGGTGGTCTTCCAGATCTGCTCGTGCGAGTCAGGCGTGGGATCGGGCAGGCGCAGGCCGTCCTGCATGTCGTAGTACGGGTTGCCGGAGGCGATGTCGAGGCGGTCGGTGAGCTCGTCGTCCGCCACACCGGGGCGGGTGTAGGAGATGCAGGTGGTGACGAACTGCTCGGGGGCGGCGTACTCACGGACGATGTCGGCCTGCCAGCCGATGAACTCCGTGACCTGCGCGGCCTGGAACTCCCGCCAGGCGACGTCGTACTGGGGCTGCTGGTTGCCGTCCGGCGTCCAGAGGTCGGCCCAGGTGGACAGACGGTGCGACCAGTAGACCAGGCCCCATTCGCGGTTGAGGGTCTCGACGTCGCCGTACTTGTCGCGCAGATGGTCGACGAAACGCTGGAAGACGCCGTGGTTGTGGAAGAGGTGCAGGCCGGGCTCGTTGTCGACCTGGAAGCCGATGACGGCCGGGTGGTCGGCGTACCGGGCGACGATCTTCCGGATGACCCGCTCGGCGTGGAACCGGAACGCCGGGTGGGTGAAGTCGGCCTCCTGACGGCCGCCCCAGCCGATCCGCTCGCCGGTGCGTCCCTCGCCGGTGATCTCCGGGTACTGGCGGGCCAGCCACGGCGGCACCGCGTAGGTCGGGGTGCCGAGGACGACGGAGATGCCGCGCTCGTGGGCGCCGTCCAACACCGGTCGCAGCCAGTCGAGTTCGAAGCGGCCGTTCTGCGGTTCCCAGGTCGACCACACCGACTCGCCGACCCGGATCACGGTGACATGGGCGTCGGCCATCAGGTCCAGGTCGGTCTTGAGGCGTTCGGCGGGGTGGGGGTGGGGCTGGTACTCGTGGTAGTACGCGGCGCCGAACAGGACGCGGGCAGGCAGAGCCGCCATGAAGGAGACCTCCGAAGGGTGGTTGAGGGGTTACTGCTTGACGCCGCCGGCGGCCAGGCCGCTCTGCCAGTAGCGCTGGAGCATCAGGAAGGCCACGACGAGCGGCACGATGGAGAGCAGCGAGCCCGTCACGACGAGCGCGAGCATGTCGCTGCTGGCACCGGCCCCGCCGTTCTGGGCCTGCGCGGCCCAGGAGGCCAGACCGACCGTGATCGGGTACAGGCTGGGGTCGTTGAGCATGATCAGCGGCAGGAAGTAGTTGTTCCAGGTCGCCACGAGCGTGAACAGCAGCACCGTGACCAGGCCGGGGCCAAGGAGGCGCAGGGCGATCCGGAAGAAGATGCGGGCCTCGCCCGCGCCGTCGATGCGCGCGGCCTCCAGGAGGCTGTCGGGGACGGCGTCGGCCGCGTAGATACGCATCAGATAGAGGCCGAACGGGTTGACCAGGGACGGCAGGATGATCGCCCACGGGGTGTTGACCAGACCGGCCTTGGCGAAGAGCAGATAGGTCGGGATCGCCAGGGCCGTGGTCGGCACCATGACGGCGCCGAGGACCAGGTTGAAGGCGAGCCGGTCGCCGCGGAAGCGGAACTTGGCGAACCCGTAGCCGCCCGCCGCCGCGAGGAGCGCGGCCCCGAGGGCGCTGACGACGGCGTACAGGGCCGTGTTGAGCAGCCAGTGCACGAAGACGCCGTCGTCCTGGGTGAACGTCTCCTTGATGTTGGTCAGCAGCTGCGGGGCGTGGGAGAACCACAGGCCGAAGCTGTTGAACAGGTCCTGCGTGCTCTTGGTCGAGGCGATGAGCAGCCAGCACAGGGGGAGCAGGAAGTAGCCGAGCGCGGCCAGCATGGCGATGGTCAGCGGGGTGCTGCGGCGGGAGCGGTGCCGTGTCCTGCGGGGGGTGGGCTCGGCCGCGGTGGCCTTGGGGGCCGTGGTGGCCGGCGGGGTCGTGGTCGTCACGGGGTCCTCCTGCGGTTCGCGGTGAGCAGGACGGCGTAGGAGGCGAACACGATGACGAGACCGAGGAGGAAGGAGACCGTGGCCGCGTAGTTGACCTGCTGGCCGGTGAAGGCGAGGGAGTAGGCGTAGAGGTTGGCGGTGTAGGAGCTGCTGATGACGTCCGGGGCGATCTTCATCAGCAGGTTGGGTTCGTTGAACAGCTGGAAGCTGCCGATGACGGAGAACAGCAGGGTGAGCAGCAGGGCGGGCTTGAGCGCGGGGAGCTTGACGGACCAGGCGATCCGCCAGGCGCCCGCTCCGTCCATCGCGGCCGCCTCGTACAGCTCCTGCGGGATCGTGCGCAGGGCGGCGTACAGGATGATCATGTTGTAGCCGACGAACTCCCAGGTCACGATGTTGGCGAGGCTGCCGAGCATCCAGCCGTCGCTGAGGAAGTCCGGTGCGGGCAGCCCGAGGTCGTGGCTCAGCTGGGCGAACGGGCCGAAGTCCGGCCCGTACAGATAGCCCCACATGAGCGCGGCGACCACGCTGGGCACCGCGTACGGGACGAAGATGCCGAGCCGGATCAGGCGGGCGAGGCGCAGCAGGCCGCTGTCGAGGGCGAGCGCGAACAGCAGCGCCAGCAGCAGCATCAGCGGCACCTGGATGACGAAGAACAGCGCCACCCGGCCCACGCCGTGCAGGAGTTGGGGATCGCCCAGGGCCTGGGTGTAGTTGTCGAGGCCGACGAAGACGTTGCCGCCGATGAGCCGGTTCTGGAACAGGCTGAGGTAGGCGGCGTAGCCGAGCGGCGCGAGGAAGAGCAGCAGGAACAGCGTCAGGAACGGGGCGACGAACAGCGGCCCCGCCATCCGGCGGCGGCGAACGGCGGTCATCTCAGCTCCCCTTGACGGTGAAGCCCTGGTTCTTGGCGTACGTCGTCAGCCGCGACTGCCAGCTGCCGAGCGCGCGGACGGTGTCGGTGTGGTCGGCGAGCGACTTGCCGACGGTCTCGGTCCAGTCGGTCGCGGCCTGGTCGAGGAACGGGGGCCACTGGAAGGAGGAGTTGACGGTGGAACTGACGTCGGCGAAGACCTGGTTGACCTTCTGGCCGCCGTAGAAGGAGGGCGCGTCGCCGACGAACTCGGCGTCCGTGAGCAGGGCCTTGGTGGCGGGGAAGAAGAACTGCTCGGTCGCGAACATCTTCGCGCTGGCCGGGTCGCTGTTGAGGAACTGCGCGAACACGGCCGCGGCGATCGGGTTCTTGGTGGAGCGGATGACCGCGGTGGTGGAGCCGCCCCAGTTGCCGGAGCTCGGCTTGGCGGTGTCCCACTGCGGCAGCGGGGCCGCCCGCCACTTGCCGGCCGTGGCCTTGGCGGAGCCGGACAGGAACACCGGGCCCCAGGCGGCGGTGATCCAGGTGGCGTACTTGCCCTTGTTGAGGGCGGCGTACCAGGAGTCGGTGAAGTCGGGCTCGACGCCGATGACGCCCTCCTTCGCGAGGCCGCCCCAGTAGGCGCCGAGCTTGCGGGAGACGGCGTCGTCGACGCTGATGGTGATGTCGCTCTTGCCGGAGGTCGCGTAGGGCTTGGCGCCGGCCTGCCAGAGCAGACCGTGCCAGGCGGCGACCTGGTTGGCGGCGAGGTTGGTGAGGTAGACGTCCGGGTCGGCCTTGTGGAGCCCCCGGGCCGCGGCGGCGAACTCGTCCCAGGTGGTGGGCACTTCGATGCCGTGCTTGTCGAAGATGTCCTTGCGGTACAGCATGCCCATCGGGCCGGTGTCCTGCGGTATCGCCCAGATCTCCCCGTCCGTTCCGCTGACCTGGCCCCAGGTCCAGTCCACGAACGTCGACTTGAGCGCGGAGGCGCCGTACGGGCGCAGATCCAGCAGGCTGTTGGTGATCGTGAAGGTGGGGATGGCCTGGTACTCGATCTGGACCATGTCCGGAGCGCCGCTGCCGGCCTTGAGGGCCGTGCGCAACTTCGTGTACTGGGGCGTGCCCTGACCGGCGTTGACGACCTTGATCTTGACGGCCGGGTACTTCTTCTCGAACAGCGCGACCTCCTTGGCGATGTTCGGGACCCATGTCCAGAACGTCAGCTCGGTCGGCGTCTTCATCGCCTTGTCGATGTCGGCCTGGGCGACCGGCTTGGCGGCGGCGGAGGAGCCGCCCGAGTCACCGCCGCCGCACGCGGTCAGGGCGGCGCCGAGCGACAGGGCGCCCGTGGTGCTGAGGAACAGCCGACGGCTCATCGGCGAAGGGGTGGACGCAGAAGCGAAGTGGGGCATGGTGAACTCCCGCCGGAGGCGAAGATGGCGGCACGCCTGGCGAGGGCGTGCGGGCACGGTGAGGTGGAGGAAGAGGGCGCACGGGTCGGCCGGGGCGCGAAGGCCGGAACGGGGGCCGGGCGTGCGTACGGAGTCAGGGGAGGCCGGCGCGTACGTCGCGTACCGCGGAAGTCGCTGTCGCGGCCGGGTGGGGCGGGCCGCGGAAGGTCGGGGAAGACCTGGTGGTGCGGCCCGTCGTGTTCAGGTGCGGCTCGGCCGGCGTGGCCCGGGGCGTGGTCCCGACGGTGCGGTGTGGCGCCCGGGTCGAGGTGCCGGAGGTCAGATGGCGGTCACTGTCCGGTGTCCCGGCCTCCCTTCGCGGGCGGTGCGCTCGACGCCCGCACGACGAGGTCGACCGGTG
The DNA here is from genome assembly GCA_013361925.1 of Streptomyces sp. Classification (GTDB taxonomy): domain Bacteria; phylum Actinomycetota; class Actinomycetes; order Streptomycetales; family Streptomycetaceae; genus Streptomyces. The sequence continues at coordinate 12,994 of JABFXD010000922.1, forward strand.
GGTCCCCGGCCGGCATCGGTGTCGCGTCCGGGTTCTCGATGGCGTGCACCAGACGCTTGAGCCCTTCCTGGGCGACGGCGTCGAAGGGCTGGCGCACCGTGGTCAGGGGAGGGGTGACATAGGCGGCGACGGGGATGTCGTCGAAGCCGACGACGGCGACGTCCTGCGGCACCCGCCGCCCGGCCTCGGTCAGCGCCCGGACGAGACCGATCGCCATGTCGTCGTTGGCGGCGAACACGGCGGTGACCTCCGGGTCCCGGGCCAGCTCCCGGCCCGCCGCGTATCCCGACGCGGCCGACCAGTCGCCCTCGCGGACCGGGGGCACGGTCCGGCCGTGCGCGGTCAGCGCCGCCCGCCAGCCCTCCAGGCGGTCGCGGGCGGCGTACCACCGCTGCGGACCGGCGAGGTGATGGACCGTCATGTGCCCCAGTTCCAGAAGGTGTTCGGTGGCGGCCCGGGCCATCGGTCCGGCGCCGCCGCCCGCGGTGAGCACCAAGGGCGCGGTCACCGGCGAGGGCGCGCCCAGGACGAGGACGGGTACGTCGACGCGAAGGGGGGTCTCTCCCTGGTCGCCGTCCTCCTCGATGGGTTCGGAGATGACGATGCCGTCCACGCCCTGGTCCAGGAGTGAGCCGACCGCGCCGGCGACGCCCGCCGGATCGCCTTCCATCGTGTTGACCACGCGCAGCGCGTACCCCGTGTCCCGTACGGCCCGCTCGACGCCCATGAGGAGCGAGGCGGGGCCGTAGAGAGCCGTGCCCAGGGTGACCACGCCGATGGAGCGGGTGCGCCCCGAAGCCAGCGCCCGGGCGGCGTTGTTGCGCCGGTACCCGAGCTGTTCGGCGGCGTCGAGGACGCGTCGGCGCACCTCGGCGGAGACGTACGGCTCGTCGTTGAAGACCCGGGAGACCGTCTTCTGCGAGACCCCGGCGAGCCGGGCCACGTCCACGCCGCTCGGCGCCGCGGAGTTACCGCCGCGCTTCGTCCCTTGCGTCATGGTGTGTCTCCCGTCGACCGGCTGATCGCATCCGACTGTCGGCAGGCATCCTTCCAATGACTGCGCAGTCATGTCTACGCGGACATGTCTACGCAGTCATACG
>JABFXD010001007.1 GCA_013361925.1 Streptomyces sp.
GTGCCGCCCCAGCGGCACGACTGCCCGCAGCTGGGGCGGCATGCGAGTGCCCGCGGCTGGGGCGGCATGCGAGTGCCCGCGGCTGGGGCGGCATGCGAGTGCCCGCGGCTGGGTGTCCTATCGCCGGTAGAAGATCCTGTCCCCGTACTCCTCGAAGACCCGGTCGTTCCACTCCAGTCCGCCGTCCACGTTGCCCGACCTCAGCATCGGCGGTTCCACGCCCCGCTCGGCCAGGGACGTCGCCGCCGTGGCCACCATGGTCTGCATCAGGGCGGACGTCACCACGGTCGACGCCGGGGCGAAGGGGGCTGGGACGGTGTCGAGGGTGAGTTCCGCGTCGCCGATGGCGATCTTCGAGTCGAGGACGACGTCGCAGTGGTCCTTGAGGTAGGTGCCGGACGAGTGCCGGGAGCGGGTCTCCGTGGCGTACGCCACCGACGTGACGCCGATGACCTTCACTCCGCGCGCGCGGGCGCTCATCGCCATCTCCACCGGCATCGCGTTGCGCCCGGAGAGGGAGATGATCACGAGGGCGTCGCCCGCGCGGAGCGGCGAGGAGTCGAGGACGGCGCTGGCGAGACCGTCGACCCGCTCCAGGGCGGAGCCGAGCGTGGCCGGCATGACGTCGACGCCCACCGCACCCGGCACGACGAGCAGGTTCATCAGCGCGAGGCCCCCCGCGCGGTAGACGACGTCCTGCGCGGCGAGCGAGGAGTGCCCGGCGCCGAAGGCGAAGAGCCGGCCGCCGGCGGCGACGGTGTCGGCGAGGAGCGTGCCGGCCGCGGCGATGGACTCCGCCTCCTCCTCACGGACCCGCTGGAGCAGGCCGATGGCGGCGTCGAGGAACCGGTCGGCGGGCGTGCCGTCGCTCATACGAACCCCTTCGGTTGGCTGTGTCGCGGATCACCGTGCGGTCTGGACCAGTGCGGTGTCAATACGGCCGACCGAAGGCCCGGGAAGGGCGTTCCACGGTGGCCGGAGGGCCGACGAAACCGGTTCGTTTCACCGGCGCGGCACGGTTGTCAGTGGTATGCGTCAGAATTGAGGTCAGGGCCAGCGCACGCGCCGCGGAGTGGTCGCGCTTCCGGCAGAGCTAATCGCAGAGCTAATCGAGGGGCACGTATGTCCGGACTGATCGACACCACGGAGATGTATCTCCGCACCATCCTCGAACTGGAAGAGGAAGGTGTGGTCCCCATGCGCGCCCGGATCGCCGAGCGGCTCGACCAGAGCGGGCCGACCGTCTCCCAGACGGTGGCGCGGATGGAGCGGGACGGCCTGGTGTCCGTGGCGAGCGACCGGCATCTGGAGCTGACCGACGAGGGGCGCCGGCTGGCGACGCGCGTGATGCGCAAGCACCGCCTCGCCGAGTGTCTCCTGGTCGACGTGATCGGTCTGGAGTGGGAGCAGGTCCACGCCGAGGCCTGTCGCTGGGAGCACGTGATGAGCGAGGCCGTCGAGCGCCGCGTCCTGGAGCTGCTCCGCCACCCCACCGAGTCGCCGTACGGCAACCCGATCCCCGGTCTGGAGGAGCTCGGCGAGAAGGACGGCGCCGACCCGTTCCTCGACGAGGGCATGGTCTCGCTGGCCGACCTCGACCCGGGCCTGGAGGGCAAGACGGTCGTGGTGCGCCGTATCGGCGAGCCCATCCAGACCGACGCCCAGCTGATGTACACGCTGCGTCGCGCGGGCGTGCAGCCCGGCTCGGTGGTGAGCGTGACGGAGTCGGCCGGCGGGGTCCTGGTGGGCAGTGGCGGCGAGGCGGCGGAGCTGGAGGCGGACGTCGCCTCGCATGTGTTCGTGGCCAAGCGCTGAGCGTCGGGTCCCTTCTCGCGGGCGGCCGGCCGCTTTCCCTCTCTCCGACGGCCAACTGCTGGGGCGGCTGGGGTGGTTGAGGTGTCCCGGTGATCTCGTGGATGCGGGGCCGATGTGAAGCAGATTCGAAGATTCAGTGCGTCGAATCGCAGCGCTCGGACGCCTCGCGTGCCAGGCTGTCGCGTGAGGCATATGACCTGAGGGGGCGGGGATGGTGTGCCGCAGACGTGTGGAGGGCCCCGGCGCCACGTGGCGCCGGGGCCTGTCCTCCCCTGTGCTGACCCGGAGCCCCGAGCTCTCAGGGTCATTCCCCTCGGACCGATTTCCCCGAGCGGTCCGCCTCCCGCTGAAGATCTCCCCTCGGCGCCGGCGATCAATCCTTGAGGGAGGTCACTCGAATGAGGGGTGTTGTCGGCGGAGGACGCATTTTCGAATAGGCATTCGATAGCCTCAGGGTGACACGCCGGGCGGAACGTGCGCTTCAGGGAGGGGCGGCGGCGCGACAGCGAGCACGTCAGGCAGGGCAAGGCAGACATGGTTCACAGGACCGGCCGGCTGAGCGGGAGCAAGCGGTCCGAGCGGAGCTAGGGGGGTGCCAGGACCAATGGCGCGGCGCATCGACGTGACCGGGGCAGGCGGCGTACGCCTTGCCGCCTGGGAGTTCGGCGACCCTCCCAAGCCCGACCTGACGGCGGAGCCGAGGGAGCACGGCGTACGGGAACAGGGCGGCGCGGCCGGCCGGCGGGCCGGGCAGCGGACCGCCCAGGGTGCCCTCGACCGCTCGCCCGGCGTGCTGTTACTGCACGGCCTGATGGGCCGCGCCTCCCATTGGGCCCCCACCGCCCGCTGGCTGTCCGAGCGCCACCGGGCCGTCGCCCTGGACCAGCGCGGCCACGGCCGCAGCGACAAGCCCCCGCGGGCCTCCTTCACACGCGAGGCCTACGTCGAGGACGCCGAGGCGGCCCTCGAACAGCTCGGCCTCGGCCCCGCCGTCCTCATCGGCCACGCCATGGGCGCCCTGACCGCCTGGCAGCTCGCCGCGAAACGGCCCGACCTGGTCTCCGGCGTGATCATCTGCGACATGCGGGCCTCCGCCCTGGGAGCGGCCTCGCAGCGCGAGTGGGCCGACTGGTTCAAGTCCTGGCCCCTCCCCTTCGCCACCCTGGCCGACGTACGGAAGTGGTTCGGCGAGGACGACCCCTGGGTGGAGCGGCCGAACCCGGCCCGCGGCGAGTTCTACGCCGAGGTGATGGCCGAGTCGCCCGACGGCTGGCGTCCGGTCTTCGAGCCGGAGCAGATGCTGAAGTCCCGGGAGACCTGGGTGTACGACGCGCACTGGGAGGAGCTGGCGCAGGTGCGCTGCCCCACGCTGGTCGTACGCGGCCTCGACGGCGAGCTGGGGCGGGCGGAGGCGCAGGAGATGGTCCGCGTCCTGCCCCGGGGCGAGTACGCGGAGGTGGCGGACGCCGGGCATCTGGTCCACTACGACCAGCCGGACGCCTGGCGCGCGGCCGTCGAGCCGTTCATCGACGGCCTGTTCGGAGAACAGGAGCGGTAGGAGGGGCCCTCAGCCCCAGCTCCAGCCCTCAGCCCCAGCCTTGAGCCCTCACCCCTTGCTCACCGCCGCCAGGATCTCCGGAAGCCGGGCCGCCGTCCGCGGGGCCGA
>JABFXD010000404.1 GCA_013361925.1 Streptomyces sp.
GCGAAAAGCGCACCGTGGCTCCTGTCCGGTCGGGGGTCGTACGACCCTGTGTACGGACGAGGAGCCACGGTTGTTCACGCTGTGACCGGGGCCACGACGAACGCGCGACGGACGGCACCAGGACGGCACCAGGACGGCGCCCCCCATCAATCAGGCGACGGCTTCCGCCATACGGCCGCACAGCGCACGTTCCCTGCGGCGACGGGCCGCGACAATCGCAGCCAGGGGTGGCACCGACCGACCGATCTCGTCTCGACAGGGAGCCGCACACCATGAGCAGGTTCAGGAACACCCTCGCCCCGGCGGTCGCGGCGGTCGCGCTCACCGCCCTCGGCGCGATCACACCCGGCGCCGCCCACGGCCGTGAACTGTGGGGCGACGTCACGATCCTGCCCGGGCGGGCGGGCATCGTGCAGATCGCCGGGTACGAGGGGGACCGGCTCGGCCCCGGCTCCCGGCTGACCCTGACCGCGCCCGAGGGCACCGAGGTGACCGACACGCCCCTGACGGCCCGCGGCTACCGCGGCACCGTCGACACCGACCGCGACAGCGCGTCGTACACCTGGACCGGCGCGGTCGAGGGCCGGCCCTGGCACGGCCGTTCGTTCCCCTTCGTGCTGGCCGTGCCCGCCGACGCCGTGCCCGGCACCCGGCTGGAGGGCTGCGCGGTACGGCTGACCGACGTGCGGGGCACCCGCAAGGAACGGGGGAGCTGCGCGGTCACCGTCGGTCTGCCCGAGCCGACCCTGACCCGGCCCGCCTCGGGTGTCGCGCTCGGCGCACGGCCGGGGGCGGGCGGCACGGCCTACCCGGGCGCGCAGATCACCGTCCGGTACGAGGACACGCAGGACGCCGGGGTGACCGGGCAGGGCCCTGACCTGGGGACCGAGGTGTGCACGGCGACGGCGGGCCGGGACGGCACATGGTCCTGCACACCGGCCACCGCGCTGCCGTCCGGCCCCGGACGGCTCCAGGCGACGGCGTCCTACAACGGGGTCGCCGCGGTGAGCGAGCAGATCTACGTGGCGGTGGGCAAGCGGCGCTGAGCGCGGCCGGCGGGAGGCGGCGCTACGGCTTCGCGCGGGCAGCGGGCGTTACTGGCGCATTACTGAGTCTTTGGCTCCGGAACACGGACAATCCGGTGTTTGATCTCCCGTATTCCGTACACCGGTTGACCGTCGGTTGACCAGTTCGCGGGAGACTCCGGACCGATTCGCGGGCGAGTCGATAACCGGCCCGGCCCTAGATTCGGCGCATGCCCCCACACCCCTCCCAGACCTTGCCGGTTCTCCCGTACCGCAAGCCCACCAAGGGCCGCGACTACTGGGTCCTGGACGACGTCCTGCCCGACGCGCACGCCGTACGGGAGCGGTGTCTCGCCAAGGACGACTGGGTCGAGGGCTACCCGCACCGGCCGGAGAGCTGGCCGGGGCTGCGGGCCATGCCCGGTCTGGAGCCGGGTGAGCTGGCCCGGGTCGAGCGGCTGGTGCGGCAGGCCACCGGCGCCAAGGAGCTGTGGGTGCAGTCGGCGCCCGGCGGCGGCACCCTCAACCACAACTGCGTCCAGGTCGTCGGCGAGGGCGAGAGCACGCCCCGCCCGCACACCGACTCACGCGCCCTGTGCCGGTACGCGGCGGTGCTCTACCTCAACCCGAACGTCCCCAAGGACTGCGGGACCAGCTTCTACCGCCAGTCCCTGCCCGGCGGCCGGCTCGGCGGCAATGTCGTGCAGGCCCCGCACAACAACCTCGTCGAGGCGCTCGGCACCCGGTTCGTGGCGCCGGACGCCTTCGAGGAGGACGTACGCGTCCCGCATCGCTTCAACCGGCTGCTGCTCTACAACGCCAACCTCGTGCACAGCGCGACCGGTTACTGCGGTACGACGCTGGAGGAGAAGCGGATGACGGCGGTGTTCTTCTGGATGGCCTGAGCCGTTCCCGAGGACGTGCTCAGTAGCGGACGGCGCGCGCGACCTCGGCCTTCACCTCGCCGGACAGGTCGCGGTTGCCGCGGGCGGTCGCCTTCTTCGAGCCGCCCGCCGGTACGTCGCTCACGGTGACCGCGACGGCGTCGGCCAGGTCGCCGTCGCCGTTCCTGAGGTTCACCTGCACCAGGAAGGACTTCCGCGAGTCGGCGGTGTTCTCGACGGTGACCTCGACCGTGGTGCGGCCGTCGGAGCCGGTCTCGGGGGTGCCCAGGGTCACGTCGGCCTTGACGTCGACGCCGTTCTTGACGTCGTCGAACTTCTTCCCCGCCTCCGCCGTGGCCGACGCGAAGACCTCCGTGGCCTGGGAGGCGACGGACGCCGCCTTGCTCGCCACCGAGGAGGGCGTGTCGTCGTCGGAGCAGCCCGTCAGGGCGGTCAGGGCCGTCAGCGCGGCGAGCAGCGCGGCGGTCGTGCGGGGGGTGCGGTGGGTCCGGTGACCGGTCATGTCCTCCAGTGAAGGTCCTCGCGCCCGCCGTCGCATGCGGGCCGTCACCCGAACGGCTCAGCCCCCGTGGGCGCCGCCCCCTTCTCGCGCGGATGGTCGAAGCATCACCGACACCGATGCGCGGACCCGCGCGAGAGACGGGGTACGGACATGACCCAGCAGCCGCACAGGACACCGCCCAGCACGCCCACCACGCCGCCCGTGTGGGACCAGGGCCACCAGCAGGCCGAGCCCGCGCCGCCGCCCGGCCGCCCCGGCGGGGAGTGGGCCACCGGCGGGCTCGTCTTCGCCGGTGTGCTGATGCTGGTCAACGGTGTGCTGGCGATCCTCCAGGGCATCTCGGCGCTGGCCGCGGACGACGTGTACGACCGGATCGGCGACTACGTCTACAAGATCAGCCTGACCGGCTGGGGCTGGATCATGCTGGTCCTGGGCGCGGTCCTGGTGGGCGTCGGCTACGGCGTCCTCAAGGGCGCCTGGTGGGCCCGGATGACCGGCATCTTCCTGGCGTCGGCGGCGATGGTGCTGCACTTCCTGTTCCTGCCGTACCAGCCCGTCTGGTCCGGGATCATGATCGCGGTCGACTTCTTCGTGATCTGGGCCCTGGCGACGGCGCCCGGCACTCCCCCGCGCCGCACCGTCTGAGACGACGCCGCCGGCCTCCCCCGTCACACGGCGTGACGCGGGGAGGCCTGTGTGCGATGCCAGGTGTCAGACGTGTCCGATACCGCCGCTGCCGAAGCCTCCACTGGACCCCGGAAGCCAGCGTTTGCGGTTCTGGTCCTTTCCGCGTCTCGTACCCGAGTGATGGAGCTGGTACGGCATGAGCCGTTCCTGCTCAGCGAGCGGGAGCTCGTCCGGTTCCCGCATCTCTCTGATCTCGTGGATCGCGCCGGTGCTGGGAAGACTGGGCTGTTCCTCGGGGCGCGGCCGGGGAAGTTCCCGGTCCCGGACCCGCATGCCGAACTGTACGGCCCAGATCAGTGCCCCGGCGATGACCGCGCCACCGACGAATGCGGCGATCACGTTGAGCACATCGCTCCCCGC
>JABFXD010000883.1 GCA_013361925.1 Streptomyces sp.
GGGGTGGTTCGTGGCCCGTGCACGGGAATGAACCCCCTATGGCTCACCTGGCAACTCCCCCGCACCGCACCGGGCTTCTCGCCGTCCAGCCGCTCAGGCGGAGGCAGTGCGCCGAGTGCCGGCGCGGGCCGCTGCCGATGCTGGTGCTGGAGGACGGGGCGCCGCGGTGTCTGGACTGTGCCGACCTTGGTCACCTGGTCTTCCTGCCGCGCGGCGACACCGCGCTGACGCGCAGGTCGAGGGAGGAGAGCGCGCTGTCGGCGGTGGTCGTACGGTTCAACCGGCGCAAGGGGCGGTACGAGCGGCAGGGCGTACTCGTCGAGGAGGCGGCGCTGGCCAGGGCGGAGGCACGGTGTCTGGTGGACGCCGAGGCGCGACGGCGGCGCCGGGTGCGGGACGCTCGGCGGCGGGCGGCGCAGGACGTGCGGTTCACGGAGGTGTTCGCGGCGGAGATCCGCCGGCTGTTTCCCGGCTGCCCGGCCGAACGGGCCCGGGGGATCGCCGCGCACGCGTCGGTGCGCGGCAGCGGGCGGGTGGGGCGGAGTGCGGCGGGGCGGGCGTTGTCGGAGGGGGCCGTCGTCTCGGCGGTGGTGGCGTCCGTACGGCATCTGGACACGCCGTACGACCAGTTGCTGATGAGCGGGGTGCCGCGGCATGAGGCGCGGCGGAGGATCGCGGTGACGGTGGAGGAGGTGCTGGGTGGGTGGCGGCAGGCGGAGTCGGGGGCTTGCTGAAGGCGGTGCGGCGCGGGGTTCGGATTCGGGTCGGCCGGATCCCGCGGGGCAGTCCCTGGACGCCTGCGTATGCGCGCGCGTCGATCGGCCATGGTGACGGTCCTCGTACGGGAATTCACTTGTGGTGACGGTGGGTGCCGGGCAGGATCTCGGCTCGATGCGGGAGTTGACGTTGAGATGATCGCTGGACCGTATTTCGTACTGACGGTGCTGGGTGTGCTGGGGACCGGGCTGGTGGCCGGGGTGTTCTGCGCGTTCTCGACCTTCGTGATGAGGGGGCTCGCCGCGTTGCCGCCGGCGCAGGGGGTCGCCGCGATGAAGGCGATCAACGTGACCGCGCTGCGGCCGGCGTTCATGCTCGTGTTCCTCGGCTCGGCGGTGCTGAGTACCGTGCTCGCGGTGGTGACGTTCGTGCTGTTGCCGGACGACGGCACGGTGGGGTTGCTGCTGGGCAGCGCGCTGTATCTGGTCGGGTCGTTCGGGGTGACCATGGTCGCCAACGTGCCACGCAACGAGGCGCTGATGAAGCTGGACCCGGGCACTCCCGAAGCGGCCGCCTACTGGCCGACGTATGTGCGCGAGTGGACGATGTGGAACCACGTCCGCATGATCGCCTCGGGCGCGGCGGCGGTGGCGTACGTGTTGGCCCTGGCGTAGCCCGCCCCCGCCTTTCGGCACGCCTGCCGAAAGCGCTGTCTCCCACTCTGCGCGTGGTCCACGGGCGACGTATCGTGGCCGAAAGAGTGCCGCCCGATGACGCACGGCCCGTCGACGCCAACGCAAGGAAGACGGCCATGGCCGATCCCAAGGGATTCATGACCACCCCTCGCCAGGACTGGCCCCGTCGGCCGGTCGAGGAGCGGGTCCGGGACTGGGACGAGGTGTACGTCCCCGGGGCGCTGCTGCCCATCATCGACCGGCAGGCCGACCGCTGCATGGACTGCGGCATACCGTTCTGCCACGACGCCTGTCCGCTCGGGAACCTGATCCCCGAGTGGAACGACCTCGTCTCCCGGAACGACTGGCGGGCCGCCGCCGACCGGCTGCACGCCACCAACAACTTCCCGGAGTTCACCGGCCGGTTGTGCCCGGCGCCGTGCGAGGCGGGCTGCGTCCTCGCCATCAACCAGCCCGCCGTCACCATCAAGAACGTCGAGGCGGCCATCGCCGACCGGGCCTGGGAGCTCGGTTTCGCGCCACCGCGGCCACCGGACCGGCTGTCCGGGCGCACGGTCGCGGTGATCGGCTCGGGGCCGACGGGACTGGCCGCGGCGCAGCAGTTGACGCGGGCGGGGCACACGGTCGCCGTGTTCGAGAAGGACGACCGGCTGGGCGGGTTGATGCGGTACGGGATCCCCTCGTTCAAGATGGAGAAGCACCATCTGGAGCGCCGCATCGGGCAGATGCGGGCCGAGGGGACGAAGTTCCGTACGTCGACGGCGGTCGGGCGGGACATCGGGGCGGCGGAGCTACGGGCGCGGTACGACGCGGTCGTGATCGCCACCGGCGCCACCGCCTGGCGCGAACTCGACGTGCCGGGACGGGAGTTGACCGGCGTCCAGCAGGCCATGGAGTATCTGCCGCTGGCCAACCGGGTGGGCGAGGGAGACCTGGACGTCTCCCCGATGTCCGCCGCCGGGAAGCATGTCGTCATCGTCGGCGGCGGCGACACGGGCGCCGACTGTCTGGGTACGGCGGTGCGTGAAGGCGCCGCGTCCGTCACGCAGTTGGACATCTACGCCCAGCCCGGCGCCGAGCGCGACGAGGACGCCGAGCCCTGGCCGACGTACCCGAAGATCTACCGGCTGTCGGCCGCGCACGAGGAGGCCGGTGCGCTGGGGACCGCTCCGGCGGCGGACGCGGACGCACGGCTGTTCGCGGCGTCGACGCTCCGTTTCACCGGTGACGCCGACGGCCGTGTGCGGTCGCTGCACCTGGTCGAGGTCGACGCGGCGCGGCGGCCCGTGCCGGGGAGCGGGCGGACGCTCCCCGCCGACCTCGTCCTGCTCGCCCTCGGCTTCTCCGGGCCCGACCGCGCGGACGGGCTCGTCGACCAGTTCGGGCTGGCCATGGAGGCGCGCGGCACGATCGCGCGGGACGCCGGGTTCGCGACGAGCGCCCCCGGGGTGTTCGCCGCGGGGGACGCCGCGCGGGGGCAGTCGCTGATCGTGTGGGCGATCGCGGAGGGGCGGGCGGTGGCGGCGGCCGTCGACCGCCACCTGACGGGGAGCTCGCAACTGCCGGCGCCGATCGGACCGTACGACCGGCCGATGACCGTTTGATGACCGTTCGACGGGGGACGCACCCGGCTCACGCCCGTTCGTCCGTTCCCGCCACCTTCTTCGTCGCCAGGGCCACCCGGTTCCACGTGTTGATCGCGAAGATCAGCGCCAGCACCTGCGCCAGCTCCTCCTCGCCGAACTGGGCCGCGGCCTGCGCGTACACCGCGTCCGGGACTCCCGCGTCGGCCACCAGCGTCACCGCCTCGGTCAGGGCCAGCGCGGCCTGCTCCCGCTCCGTGAAGAAGTGCCGGGCCTCGCGCCAGACCGCGACCATGTGGAGCCGGTCCTCGCTCTCGCCGGCCTTGCGGGCGTCGTTGGTGTGCATGTGGAGGCAGTAGGCGCAGTGGTTGAGGTGGGAGGCGCGGATCTGGATCAGCTCGACCAGGGCCGGGTCGAGGCCCGCGCGGGCGGCGGCGTCGAAGCCGATGAGGGCGCGGAAGACCTTCGGGGCGG
>JABFXD010000721.1 GCA_013361925.1 Streptomyces sp.
GTGGTGATGGCCTCGATGCCGCGGACCGCGCCGGTGACATCGCTGCCGCCGTGGACGTAGTAGCCGAAGGGCCGCCCCCGCGTCTCGTCCAGGCACGGGTAGTAGACCTGGTCGAAGAAGTGCTTGAGGGCCCCGGCCATATAGCCGAGGTTCGCCGGTGTGCCCAGCAGGAAGCCGTCGGCGGCGAGCACGTCGGAGGCGGTGGCCGCGAGGGCGGCCCGCCGCACGACCCGGACGTTCTCGATCTCCGGGTCGGTGGCCCCGGAGACGACGGCTTCCAGCAGCTCCTGGCAGTTGGGCGAGGGGGTGTGATGCACGATCAGCAAGGTAGGCACACCCCGCACCCTGCCGTCGGCCGGGCACCCGGCGCAAACGCGCCGGCCGCCTGGACGGCCGCTACTTCACCTTGCCGGTGAAGATCGCGGTCTCCGACTCGTAGTCGGGCGCCACCTCGATCTGAAGGAAGGACTCGCCCTTCGGCAGTTCGCAGCCCCAGGGCACGGAGAGCGAGCGGCCCGCCAGGATGCTGGTGTCGGGCAGACCGTCGAGTCCGTCGTCGTAGATGGACTCCCCTTCCTTGCCCTCGTCGCCGTAGGCGCAGTTGACCGTCATCATCGAGGCGTCGATCTTCTTGTCCGACTTGTTCACGATCTTGATGGTGAACTTGGCGTACGGAGTCTTCTCCGGGGACGCGTACTCGCCGGAGACCGCCCGGGTGATCTTGGTCAGGCTGATCTCGACGTCGTTGTCGTACGCGATCGTGTCGTCGAAGCCGTAGGAGTCGTCGCCGGACTCCTCGGCCGGCGCGTCGGAGTCCGCCGCGTCGGTCGCGGAGTCGTCGGCGGCGGTGTCGCCCTCGGCGGGCGCCGTCTTGGTGACGGTGACGGTCGGCGCCGCCTCCGCCTTGCCGTCGCCGCTGACGCTCGCGGTGACGACCGCGGCGAGGACGGCCGCCACCACCGCCGCGCCGGCCGCGATGAGCACCGTCGTGGTCCTCTTCGGGCCCTGTGGCGCCTGAGGCGGCTGCGGCGCGTAGTAGCCGGGCGCGGGCGGCGGCGTGTAGCCGGGCATGGGCGGCTGCGTGTTGTCGTAACTCATGGTCCCCCCAGGGATGGTTCTGTTGCGCGATCAATCATCGCCCGGGGGACCGCCGTTGTGGAGGTGTCGTAATGAAAATGTGCTGATGAGGGCTCTGTTCGGCTACTCCGTGCGCAGTGCCGTCGCGGTGCGGGCCCTCGCCGCCCAGCTCGCCGGGAGCAGCGCGCCGAGTGCGGCGATGAGGAGGCCGGCGCAGCCGAGCAGGAGCAGTTCCGGAGTGTCGTACACGTCGAGGACGGCCTTCGGCAGTCCGGTGTCGGCGGTCTCCGCCATCTTCGGCAGGACGTAACCGTGCAGCGCGTACCCGACCGGCACTCCGATGAGTCCGCCGACCACACCGATCCCGGCGACGGAGGCGAGGACGAGGCTCACGGTCTGCCGGGGTGACATGCCGAGCGCCTTGCACACGCCCAGGTCGTGGACGCGTTCGCGGGTGTCGAGGACGACGGAGTTGAGCACGCCGAGTCCGGCCACGGAGACCAGCATCAGGGTGAGCAGCGCCGCCATCGCGTCCAGGACGAGGATCAGGTTGTCCTGCCGGGAAGAGGAGTTGGCGAAGGCCTCGCCGCCGAGCGCGCTCACCGTCTCGCCGAGCGTGGTGGCGTACTGCGTGGCCTGGACGCCCGACTTGAGCTCGACGAGGAACATCTGCGGCTCGGCTTCGGGGAAGTCGGCGAGGCTCGCGTGGAAGCGGAGTCCGTCGTCGGAGGTGTCGAAGGCCTCGCCGACGATCGTCAGGGTCCGCGTCTGCTTGCCGACCGTCACCCGTAGCGTGTCGCCGACCTCGGTCTCGGTGGTGTTCAGGAAGTGGGTGGAGACCACGACCTGGCCGGGTCCGGTGATCCAGTGGCCGGAGATCATCTCGTAGGAGGCGGCGCGCAGGTCGCCGTCGTAGAGCACCGCCTGCACGGCACCCGAGACGCCGACCGCGGTGCCGTCCGTCTGGGTCCTGCCGTAGTACGTGTCGGTGCCCGACTGCTGCTCGATGGCGGCGGCCACCCGCGCCGGATCGGCCGTGGCGGTCCCACCCCCGCCGGGTCCGGAGCGGGCCTGACCGGTGAACACGGTGACCGGGGCGCGGTCCTCCGGGTCCTGGGCCGACCCGACCGCGTTGAGGGACGCGGTCAGCCCGAGGGCGAAGGTCGCCGCGACGGTGCCGAAGGCGACCGCGAGCAGCATCGCGAGGGTGCGCACCGGATGCGCGAAGGGACCGGCGAGGCCGTAGGTCACCGCGCGCGGCAACGGCAGCCGCCCCGCCGCCCGGTGGGCCCACTGCCCGCGCCCGGTGCGCGGCGCCCGGCCGACCGCGATCGCCTCGACGGTCGGCAGCCGTCCGGCCCTCAGCGCGGGCACCAGCGCGGCGACCGCGACGACGAACAGCGCGGCCCCGGCCACCAGGACGTCCACCCACCAGGCCACCGACAGGGACGCGCTCCCGTAGACCGTCTCGGTGTCCTCCAGGAGCGGCATGGCCATCAGGTTTCCCAGTACGACGCCCAGCGCGATCCCGGCTCCGGCGGGGACCAGCGCCTGGGCGACGTAGGCGCGCACCACCTCGCGCGGGGTGAAGCCGAGGGCCTTGAGGATGCCGATCCTGCGCAGGCTGGTGCCGACGGCGCCGCTGATGACGCTGCCGACGATGATGACCGACATGACGATGCCGAGGACGCCGAACGCCATGAGGAAGGGGATGGTCGGCGCCGCGTTCTGGTCGGCGGCACGCTTGGTGTCCAGCCAGGACTCGGTGCCCATCAGCGCGCCGGAGGGCAGGGCGGCGGTGAGCTTGAGGCGGTCGGCGGCGATCTGTGCCTTGGTGCCCGCGGAGTCGAAGCGGTAGAGCATCTGGCTGGTGACCCGGGTGACGTCGGAGGCGAGTGCGGTGACCTGCGCGGGGGTCGCCCAGGCGTCGCCGCTCTGACCGATCGAGTGGGCGAAGCCGACGACCATCAGGGCGGTACTGTCCGCGGCGTCCGAGGTGTTGAGCGTGGCGCCGAGCCGTAGGGCGGGGCCGTCGAACTCGCTGGAGAGGACGACCTCGCCCGCCTTCGTCGGCCACCGGCCGGACTTCAGGTCCAGCCGGTCGACGTCGGTGTCCGGTGCGGACCGTCCCACCAGCGTCACCGGCGGCAGGTGGCCGCCTCCCTCGTCCACCGGACGGATCGTCGTGACGGGGTACGGTCCCGCGCTCCCCGTGACCCCGTCCAGCCGTCCGGTGGCCTTCAGTTGGGCGGCGCTCGCCTTGGCCGGGTCGAACTGCGCGACGAGGTGCGCCCCGTTCTGCGCGGCGAAGGCGTGGTCGAAGGGCGCGTTGGAGGCGACCATCAGCGATCCGGCGACCACGGCCGAGGCCACGGCCATCAT
>JABFXD010000933.1 GCA_013361925.1 Streptomyces sp.
GCCGCTGCCGACGCCGAGCATGTGTACGTCGTCACCGACCGGGCCGGGCTCGTCGCGGCGCTCGACGGTGGCAGTGCCACGCCGAAGATCATCAAGATCGCCGGGACCGTCGACGCCAACACCGACGACGACGGCGACCACCTGAGCTGCGCCGACTACGCCACCGGCGGCTACAGCCCGAAGGCCTACCTCGCCGCCTACGACCCCCGTACCTGGGGCTCCGCCAAGCCCAGCGGCCCACAGGAGGAGGCCCGTCAGGCCTCCGCCGCGAAGCAGGCCGAGCGGGTCACGCTCACCGTCGGCTCCAACACCACGATCGTCGGCCTCAAGGGAGCCGTCCTCAAGGGCGCCAACCTCCAGGTCAAGAACGCCGGCAACGTCGTCATCCGCAACCTCGACTCGCGTGACGCCTACGACTGCTTCCCCGTCTGGCAGCCCAACACCGGCGGCCTCGGCGACTGGAAGACGGCGTACGACAACATCTGGCTGACCGGCTCCCACCACGTCTGGGTCGACCACGTCACCCTCAGCGACAAGGGCCACCCGGACGAGAAGGAGCCCACCTACTTCGGCCGGAACTACCTGCGCCACGACGGCCTGCTGGACATCACCAACGGCTCCGACCTGGTCACCGTCTCCTGGAGCAGGTTCTCCGGCCACGACAAGGCCATGCTGATCGGCAACAGCGACTCGGCCACCGGCGATCGCGGCAAGCTCCGGGTCACCCTGCACCACAACGAGTTCGAGTCCGTCGTGCAGCGGGCGCCCCGGGTCCGCTTCGGGCAGGTGCACGTCTACAACAACCGGTACGTCGTCCCCACCGACGACTACCGCTACTCGCTCGGCGTGTCGACCGACTCCGGCGTCTACGCCCAGAACAACGCCTTCACCACCCTCGGCCGGATCGAGGTCGCCGACCTGGTCAAGAGCTGGAACGGCACCGCCCTGCACGACGAGGGCACCCTCTTCAACGGCTTCCCGGTCGATCTGCTGCCCATCTACAACGCCTACAACTCCGGCAGCGAGCGCGACCTCACGGCCGACGTCGGCTGGACGCCTACCCTGCACACAAAGATCGACAGCGCCGAAGCGGCCGACCGAGAGGTGGCACGCGGCGCGGGCGCAGGGAGGATCCCATGAGCACCGTAGACATCGTCCTGGCGGGAGCGCGCGGCCACGGCCACTGGCACCTGGAGAACATCCGCCGGCTCCAGGACAAGGGGATCGTCCGGCTCGCGGGCATCTGCGAGCTGACCCCGCTGGAGCCCACGGAGATCCCCGAAGGGCTCGGCACGCCCGAGCAGTCCGCCGACTTCGGTGCCCTGCTCGACTCCACCGGCGCCCGGATCGCGGTCATCTGCACGCCGATCCCGACGCACACCGACCTGGCGCTGGAAGCGGCTCGGCGCGGTGTGCACCTCCTGCTGGAGAAGCCTCCGGCGCCGTCGTACGCGGAGTTCCGGCGGATGGCCGACGGTGTCGCCGCCGCCGGGGTCGTCTGCCAGATCGGCTTCCAGTCGCTCGGCTCGCACGCCGTGCCCGCGATCCGGCAGCTGATCGCCGAGGGCGCGATCGGGGAGATCGCCGGGATCGGCGGCGCCGGCGCCTGGGCCCGCCCGGAGTCCTACTACCGGCGCGCCCCCTGGGCCGGCAAGCGGCGCCTGAACGGCGTCGACGTCATCGACGGCGCCCTCACCAACCCCCTCGCGCACGCCGTCGCCACCGGCCTCGCCCTCAACGGCTCCACCCGCGCCGAGGACGTCACCGACATCCGGACCGAGCTGCTGCGCGCCAACGACATCGAGTCCGACGACACCTCGTGCGTCCGCGTCACCACGGCCCAGGGCCGCCCGGTCACCGTCGCGGCGACGCTGTGCGCCGAGCACCCGGACGAGCCGTACGTCCTCGTGCACGGCAGCCGCGGCCGGATCACGTTCTGGTACAAGCAGGACCGCGTCCTGCTCCAGCGCGCGGGCCACGGCCCCGAGGAGTACGAGCACGGCCGCACCGACCTGCTGGAGAACCTCGTCGACCACCTCACCGACGGCACCGACCTGATCGTCCCCCCGGACGTGACCGGCGCCTTCATGAAGGTCGTCGAGGCGATCCGCACCGCCCCCGACCCCGCCCCGCTGCCGGCCAGTGCCTGGCACCTCGTGGACGACCGCCGGGTGGTCCCCGGCATCGACGGCCTCGTCGCGGCGTCGGCCGACACTCTCGCCCTGTTCTCGGAGCTCGGCGCCTCCTGGGCGCTGCCAAAAGAGGTGAGCACCTGATGACGACCAACGACACCCCGGTCCTGCGCGTCGCGGGCCGCCCGGTCGGCCGCTATGTCACCCGGCCCGAGCTGGCCCCCCGGCTCTCGCCGCGTCCCTACCTCCACCCCGTCACCACCCTCGCCGGCACGGCTGTCACCGAGCTCAGCCCCGCCGACCATCTGCACCACCTCGGCGTCGGTGTCGCCGTTCCCGACGTCGAGGGGTACAACTTCTGGGGCGGGCGCACCTACGTCCGGGACCAGGGCCCCACCGAGCTCGACAACCACGGTGCCCAGCGGCACAACGCCTTCCAGCTGCGCGACCCCGACGGCTTCGTGGAGGAGCTGCGCTGGGTCGCCGCGGGCGGCGAGCTGCTGCGCGAGCGCCGGACGGTTGCGGCCACCGAACTCACCGACGCCGCCTGGGCGTTGGACTTCACCTTCTCGCTGACCAACGTCACCCCCGACCCGCTGTCGATCGGCAGCCCGGCCACCAACGGCCGCCCCGGCGCCGCGTACGGCGGCTTCTTCTGGCGGGCCCGCAAGGAGGAGCGGACACCGGACGTCTTCACCGCCGACACCGAGGGGGAGTCCGAGGTCCACGGCCGGCGTGCCGACTGGCTCGCCCTCGTCGGCGCCGGCTGGACGCTGGTCTTCGCCGGGGCCACCGAACAGACCCGCCGCGACCCGTGGTTCGTGCGCACCGCCGAATACCCGGGCGTGGGCTCCTCGTTGGCGCACACCGAGCGGGTGCCGATCGCGGCCGGCGACACCCTCGTACGCCGGGTCGTCACCGTCGTCGCCGACGGCCGCCTCGACCGGGACGCCGCCGCCGCGCTCGTCCGCAAGGCGGTGAGCCTGTGACCGCCACCTACACCAACCCCGTCCTCGACGCGGACTGGTCCGACCCGGACGTCCTCCGTGTCGGCGACGACTTCTACCTCACCGCCTCCAGCTTCGGCCGCGCCCCCGGCCTGCCGCTGCTGCACTCCCGCGACCTCGTCAACTGGACCCTCGTCGGCCACGCCCTCGAACGCCTGGAACCGGCAGCTGAGTTCAGGACCCCACGGCACGACTGCGGTGTCTGGGCACCGTCCCTGAGGTATCACGACGAACGCTTCTGGATCTTCTGGGGCGACCCCGACCAGGGCATCTTCCAGATCAACGCCCCTGGGATCAGGGGCCCTTGGACCCG
>JABFXD010000788.1 GCA_013361925.1 Streptomyces sp.
AGTCCGGTCTGCCAGCTGCCGCCCAGCAGGTCGGTGACCGGCACGGTGGCCGCGGCGGCCACCGAGGTGCCGAGGGCGAGGGCCATCGAGTACAGGCCGGTCATGGAGCCGACCCGGTCGGGGAACCAGCGCTTGACGATGACCGGCATCAGGACGTTGCTGACGGCGATGCCCATGAGCGCGAGGGCGCTGGCGGCCAGGAACCCGGCGGTGCCGCCCACGTACGGCCGGATCAGCAGGCCCGCGGTGATGGCGGCCATGCCCGCGCACACCACCGCGCCCGAGCCGAAGCGGCGGGCGAGGCGTGGGGCCATGACGCCGAAGACGGCGAAGCAGAGCGGGGGCACGGAGGTGAGGAGCCCGGCGACGCTGCCGCTCATGCCGAGTCCGTCGCGGACCTCCTCCAGGAGGGCGCCGAGGCTGGTGATGGCGGGGCGGAGGTTGACGGCGGCCAGCACGATGCCGAGCACGAGCAGCCGGGTCGTCCACGCGCGCGTGGGCGGTTTCGGGGACTCGCTCGCCATGGAGCTCGCCGCTGAGCTCCGTATGTGCCGGGACGTGGTCGTACGGGTTTCCTCGCTTGCCATGACACCCATCATAGAATCATGGGATGATTGGTTGTCCATCCCCCGGCCGCCTTCGGGCGCCCGCCCCGTGCGAAGGTGTGCCATGCCTCTGAGCCACCCCCGTCGCTCGGCGCTGTCCGAGCAGGTCATCGCCGCGCTGCGGCAGCAGATCACCTCCGGTGAGTGGCCGGTCGGGGCGCGCATCCCGACGGAGCCGGAGCTGGTCGAGCAGCTCGGGGTGGCCCGCAACACGGTCCGGGAGGCCGTCCGCGCGCTCGCGCACAACGGCCTGCTGGACATCCGCCAGGGCTCCGGCACCTACGTCGTGGCGACCAGCGAGCTGGCCGGTGTGATGCACCGCAGGTTCGCCGACGCCGATCCCCGGCACATCGCCGAGCTGCGCTCCACGCTGGAGTCGGCCGCGGCGAAGCTGGCGGCCGAGCGGCGTACCGAGAAGGACCTCAAGCAGCTCGACGCGCTCCTCGTGCGCCGTGAGGAAGCCTGGGAGTCACGCGACAAGGAGGCCTTCGTCATGGCGGACGCGACCTTCCACCTCGCGGTGGTGTCCGCGTCGCGCAACGACGTGATGACGGCGATGTACGCCGACCTCGGCGAGGTGCTGAGGGACTGGCTGCGCGACGACGTCGGCGAGGAGATGACGCCGGAGACGCATCTGGACCACTCGGGGCTGGTGGACGCGATCCGCGCGGGCGACGCGGAGGCCGCCGCGGCGCAGGCGGCGAGCTATCCCTTCCAGTGCCGGCCGGGGCTGTTCAGCGCGGCCGACGACTGACCGTCACCGCTTCTGGTGGCTGACCCACACCGAGCGGACTTCCTTCCAGCAGCGGCCGTCGAGCCGTACGGTCTGCGCGGGCCCGGCCTCCACGGGGGCGCCGTCGCTGTCCACGTCCCACCAGCGGTCGCACTCGATGTGCAGCCGGACGTGGTCGACGTCGGGGTAGGGGTTGTGGCAGTAGGCGGTCACCCGGGAACCGATGACCTTGCTGTAGCACGCGGCGCCGAACAGGTCCGGTGCCGTGTCCTCGCGCGCGTGGGGCGACGCTTCGTGCGGCAGGGACATCAGCAGAACGGCTGCGACGGCTATCGGGGCCAGGCTGCGGGACAGGCGCACAAGGGGGACCTCCTCGGCCGTGCTGGGGAGGGAAGCGGTGAACGCGTAATCCAGAGTGCCCAGTTGTGCCGCTCCCCCGCCCGGCCGGATGGGCCGAACGGGTGAGGGCCCGCGTTCCGGGGAACGCGGGCCCTCACCGTGGGAGTGTCAGGCGCCGATGGCGTGCAGACCGCCGTCGACGTGGACGATCTCGCCGGTGGTCTTCGGGAACCAGTCGCTCAGCAGGGCGACGACGCCCTTGCCGGCCGGCTCCGGGTCCTCCAGCTTCCACTCCAGCGGGGAGCGGCTGTCCCACACGGCCGCCAGCTCGGCGAAGCCCGGGATGGACTTCGCGGCCATGGAGCCGATCGGACCCGCCGAGATCAGGTTGCAGCGGATGTCGTGCTTGCCCAGGTCACGGGCCATGTAACGGTTGGTGGCCTCCAGGGCGGCCTTGGCCGGGCCCATCCAGTCGTACTGCGGCCAGGCGAACTGCGCGTCGAAGGTGAGGCCGACGACGGAGCCGCCCTCGGTCATCAGCGGCAGCAGCGCCATGGTCAGCGACTTCAGGGAGAAGGCGGAGACATGCATGGCGGTGGCCACGGACTCGAAGGGCGTGTTCAGGAAGTTGCCGCCGAGCGCGTCCTGCGGGGCGAAGCCGATGGAGTGCACGACACCGTCGAGCCTGTCGCCCAGGTGCTCACGGACCTGGCCCTCCAGGCGGGCGAGGTGCTCGTCGTTGGAGACGTCGAGCTCCAGGACCTTGACCTTCTCCGGCTGGGGGAGCTTCTTCGCGATGCGCTCGGTGAGGGTCGGCCGGGGCCACGCGGTGAGGATGATCTCCGCGCCCTGCTCCTGGGCCAGCTTGGCGGTGTGGAAGGCGATGGAGGACTCCATCAGCACACCGGTGATGAGGATCTTCTTGCCCTCGAGGATTCCAGCCATGGTGTTCAGTGACCCATTCCCAGTCCGCCGTCAACCGGGATGACGGCTCCAGTGATGTACGAGGCGTCGTCGGAGGCGAGGAACCGCACCGTCGCGGCGACTTCCTCCGGCTGCGCGTAACGGCCGAGCGGCACGGCCTGCACGATGTTCGCGCGCTGCTCGTCGGTGAGCACCTTGGTCATGTCGGTGTCGACGAAACCGGGAGCGACGACGTTGAACGTGATGTTGCGCGAGCCGAGCTCACGCGCGAGCGAGCGCGCGAAGCCGACCAGAGCGGCCTTGGAGGCCGAGTAGTTGGACTGGCCGGGCCCGCCGTACAGTCCGACGACCGACGAGATCAGGACGACGCGGCCCTTCTTGGCGCGCAGCATGCCGCGGTTGGCGCGCTTGACGACGCGGAAGGTGCCGGTGAGGTTGGTGTCGAGGACGGACGTGAAGTCCTCCTCGGACATCCGCATCAGGAGCGTGTCCTTGGTGATGCCGGCGTTGGCGACCAGGACCTCGACGGGACCGTGCTCGGCCTCGATCTCCTTGTAGGCCTGCTCCACCTGCTCGGTGTCGGTGATGTCGCACTTGACGGCCAGGAAGCCGGCCGGTGGCTCACCCGAGCGGTACGTGATCGCGACCTTGTCGCCGGCGTCGGCGAAAGCGCGGGCGATGGCGAGGCCGATGCCCCGGTTGCCTCCGGTGACGAGAACCGAGCGGCTCAACGGATCACCCTTTCGATAGCGGTATGAATACCCGCCCGAACACCTGGATGACAGGCGGCTTCCTCGAAAACCTATCGGTCCCCGACGTCCGGCGGACAATCGGGCACCGACAGTGGC
>JABFXD010000206.1 GCA_013361925.1 Streptomyces sp.
CTCGCCGCCTACTCCACCTCCACCGGCGAGGCCTTCCAGTTCTGGGTGCTCGGCACCGTCGCCGTGATCGGCGCCCTGTGCACCGTCTTCATGAAGAAGGCCGTGCACAGCGCGCTCTGTCTCGCCGGCACCATGATCATCCTGGCGGTCTTCTACCTCGCCAACGGCGCCTACTTCCTGGGCATCGTGCAGATCGTCGTCTACACCGGCGCGATCATGATGCTGTTCCTGTTCGTCGTGATGCTCGTCGGCGTCACGGCCGCGGACTCCCTGAAGGAGACCATCAAGGGCCAGCGCTGGCTGGCCCTTCTCAGTGGCCTCGGCTTCGGCATCCTGCTCTTCGCGGGCATCGGGAACGCCTCCCTCAAGCAGTTCAACGGGCTCACGCAGGCGAACGCGAACGGCAACGTGGAGGGTCTCGCGACCCTCATCTTCACCAAGTACGTCTTCGCCTTCGAGATCACCGGCGCCCTGCTGATCACGGCAGCCGTCGGCGCCATGGTGCTCACCCACCGCGAGCGCACCGAACGCGCCCTGACCCAGCGCGAGATGGCCGAACAGCGCGTCCGCGAGGGCAAGCACCTGCCGCCGCTGCCGGCGCCCGGCGTCTACGCCCGGCACAACGCCGTGGACATCGCGGGCCTGCTGCCCGACGGCACCCCGTCCGAGCTCACGGTCAGCAAGACGCTGCGTGAGCGCGGCCAGATCCGGGACGTGTCCACCGAGGCGCTGGGCGACCTCAAGGCGCTGGAGCAGCGCTCCGAGGAACGCCTGGAGCGCACCGCGGTCGAGCCGGCCAACCTCAAGCGGGCCGAGGAGGCGTCGAAGTGAACCCCGTCAACTACCTCTATCTCGCGGCCCTGTTGTTCACCATCGGTGCCACCGGCGTACTGATCAGGCGCAACGCGATCGTCGTGTTCATGTGCATCGAGCTCATGCTCAACGCCTGCAACCTCGCGTTCGTCGCCTTCTCCCGGATGCACGGCAACCTCGACGGCCAGATCATCGCGTTCTTCACGATGGTCGTCGCCGCCGCGGAGGTCGTGGTCGGGCTCGCGATCATCGTGTCCCTGTTCCGTTCCCGCCACTCGGCCTCGGTCGACGACGCCAGCCTGATGAAGCTCTGAGGGGTCGCTGAATCGTGGAGAACCTGATTGCGCTGCTGGTGGCGGCGCCACTGCTCGGAGCGGCCGTACTGCTGTGCGGTGGCCGGCGCCTCGACGCCGTCGGCCACTGGATCGGCACGGCCCTTGCGGCCGTCTCCTTCGCCCTCGGCGTCGTCCTCTTCGCCGACCTGCTCGGCAAGAACGCCGAGCACCGGACCCTGACGAGCCACCTGTTCAGCTGGGTCCCGGTCGAGGGCTTCCAGGCGGACGTCGCCTTCCGCCTCGACCAGCTGTCGATGACGTTCGTACTGCTGATCACCGGCGTCGGCTCGCTGATCCACCTGTACTCCGTCGGGTACATGGAGCACGACGAGCGGCGCCGCCGCTTCTTCGGCTATCTGAACCTGTTCCTCGCGGCGATGCTGATCCTCGTCCTCGCCGACAACTACCTGCTGCTGTACGTCGGCTGGGAGGGCGTGGGTCTCGCGTCCTACCTGCTCATCGGCTTCTGGCAGCACAAGCCCAGCGCCGCCACCGCCGCGAAGAAGGCCTTCCTGGTCAACCGCGTCGGCGACATGGGCCTGTCGATCGCCATCATGCTGATGTTCACGACGTTCGGGACGTTCGCCTTCGGCCCGGTCCTCGGCAGCCACGAGGAGCCCGGCCTCGTCACCGGCGCCTCCGAGGCCACGCTCACCGGCATCGCGCTGATGCTGCTGCTCGCGGCCTGCGGCAAGTCCGCCCAGGTGCCGCTCCAGTCCTGGCTCGGGGACGCGATGGAGGGCCCGACCCCGGTCTCGGCCCTCATCCACGCCGCGACCATGGTGACCGCGGGCGTCTACCTGATCGTCCGCTCCGCCAACATCTTCAACCTCGCCCCGGACGCCCAGCTCGTCGTCACCGTCGTCGGTGCGGTCACGCTCCTGTTCGGTGCGATCGTCGGTTGCGCGAAGGACGACATCAAGAAGGCGCTGGCCGGCTCGACCATGTCGCAGATCGGCTACATGGTCCTCGCCGCGGGCCTCGGCCCCATCGGCTACGTCTTCGCGATCATGCACCTGGTGACGCACGGCTTCTTCAAGGCCGGGCTGTTCCTCGGCGCCGGCTCCGTCATGCACGGCATGAACGACGAGGTCGACATGCGCAAGTACGGCGGCCTCAGGAAGTACATGCCGGTCACCTTCGTGACGTTCGGCCTCGGCTACCTCGCGATCATCGGCTTCCCGGGTCTGTCCGGCTTCTTCTCCAAGGACAAGATCATCGAGGCGGCGTTCGCCAAGGGCGGCACCGAGGGCTGGATCCTCGGCGCCTGCGCCCTGCTGGGCGCGGCCATCACGGCGTACTACATGACGCGAGTGATGCTGATGACGTTCTTCGGAGAGGAACGCTGGAAGAACCAGCCGACCCGCTCCCCGGAGGCGCCCAGCGCGGAGCCCGCCGCCGAGCACCGCGGCGAGCACGCCGAGCCGCACCCGCACGAGTCGCCCAGGTCCATGACGATCCCCATGATCGTGCTGGCCTTCGGCTCGGTCTTCGCGGGCGGCATCTTCGGCATCGGCGACCGCTTCCTGCACTGGCTGGAGCCCATCACCGGGCACGACCACGGAGACGCGCCGATCAGCGCGGGCACGGTCACGGCGGCCACGGTGGCCGTCATGGTCATCGGCGTCACCCTCGCGTACCTGCAGTACGGCCGCCGCCCGGTCCCGGTCGTCGCCCCGCGCGGGTCGCTGCTCACCCGCGCCGCCCGGCGCGACCTGCTCCAGGACGACTTCAACCACGTGGTCCTGGTCCGCGGCGGCGAGCACCTCACGCGGTCCCTGGTCTACGTCGACCACACCCTGGTCGACGGAGTCGTCAACGGCACGGCGGCCTCGGTCGGCGGCCTCTCCGGACGGCTGCGCAGGCTCCAGAACGGCTTCGCGCGGTCGTACGCGGTCTCGATGTTCGGCGGTGCGGCAGTGCTGATCGCCGCGACCCTGCTGATGAGGGCGGTCTGATACCGATGTCCTTTCCTCTGCTGACAGCGACGGCGGCGCTCCCCGCGATCGGGGCGGTCGTCACGGCGGCCGTACCGGCCGCGCGGCGCACCGCCGCCAAGTGGCTGGCGCTGCTCGTCTCGCTCGCCACCCTCGCCCTCGCGATCGTCGTCCTGGTCCGCTTCGACCCGGACGGCGACCGCTACCAGCTCACCGAATCCCACTGGTGGATCAAGGACTTCGGGGTCCGCTACGAACTGGGCGTGGACGGCATCGGGGTGGCGCTCCTCGCGCTCACCGCGCTGCTGATCCCGTTCATCATCCTCGCGGGCTGGCACGACGCCGACCCGCTGGAGACCGGC
>JABFXD010000961.1 GCA_013361925.1 Streptomyces sp.
CGTCGCCTTCGCCCAGGAGGTCATCGGCAAGTCGCGCGGCGAGATCCGCAAGTCCGTGCCGCAGGTGCTCGACCTCGTCGGGCTCGGTGGCAAGGAGGACCGGATGCCCGGTGAGCTGTCGGGTGGTGAGCAGCAGCGGGTGGCCATCGCCCGCGCCTTCGTGAACCGGCCCAAGCTGCTCATCTGCGACGAGCCCACCGGCAACCTCGACCCGCAGACCTCCGTCGGCATCATGAAGCTGCTCGACCGGATCAACCGGACGGGTACGACGGTCGTGATGGCCACGCACGATCAGAACATCGTGGACCAGATGCGCAAGCGCGTCATCGAGCTGGAGAAGGGCCGCCTCGTCCGCGACCAGGCACGCGGCGTCTACGGCTACCAGCACTGACCGCGACCGTCCACGGAAAGGCCTGAAGAAGACGCCATGCGCGCCCAGTTCGTAGTCTCCGAGATCGGTGTCGGTCTCCGCCGCAACCTCACGATGACCTTCGCGGTGATCGTCTCCGTCGCCCTGTCGCTCGCCCTGTTCGGCGGGTCGCTCCTGATGAGCGACCAGGTCAGCACGATGAAGGGCTACTGGTACGACAAGGTCAACGTCTCGGTCTTCCTCTGCAACAAGAGCGACGCCGAGTCCGACCCCAACTGCGCCAAGGGTGCGGTGACCGACGACCAGAAGAAGCAGATCCTCGCCGACCTGCACAAGATGTCCGTCGTCGAGAAGGTCACCTACGAGACCCAGGACCAGGCGTACAAGCACTACAAGGAGCAGTTCGGCGACTCCCCGCTGGCCGCCTCCCTCACGCCGGACCAGATGCAGGAGTCGTACCGGATCAAGCTCAAGGACCCGGAGAAGTACCAGGTCGTCGCGACCGCCTTCGACGGCCGGGACGGCGTGCAGTCGGTGCAGGACCAGAAGGGCATCCTCGACAACCTCTTCGGGCTGCTGAACGGCATGAACTGGGCGGCGCGCGCGGTCATGGCGCTGATGCTCGTCGTGGCGCTGATGCTGATCGTCAACACGGTGCGCGTCTCCGCGTTCAGCCGGCGGCGCGAGACCGGCATCATGCGCCTGGTCGGTGCCTCGGGCTTCTACATCCAGGCCCCGTTCATCATGGAGGCCGCGGTCGCCGGTCTGATCGGCGGCGGCGTCGCCTGCGCCTTCCTGGTGGTCTCCCGGTACTTCATCATCGACCACGGCCTGGCCCTGTCCGAGAAGCTGAACCTGATCAACTTCATCGGCTGGGACGCCGTACTGACGAAGCTTCCGCTGATCCTGGCCACCAGCCTGCTGATGCCGGCGATGGCCGCTTTCTTCGCGCTGCGCAAGTACCTCAAGGTGTGACGCACGCCAACAGGGCCGTCCGGTCAACCGACCGTGCGGCCCTTCGCGTTGTCCTAGACTCACCCGCATGTCAGGCCGCGACCTGTTCTGTCAGCCCCGCCGCGTAGGCCGCGGGGCGGCTCTGACGTTGGTGTTCGCGAGTGTGCTGGTCGCGGGGGCGGCGACGGGGTCGCTGCCGGGACCCGACCGGAAATCCACGCCCGACCCGGCCCGTTCGGCCGCTCCCGCCGGGCATCACCAGGACGTGGCGAAGGCCGCCGAGGAGGCCATGGCCGACGGCAAGTCGCCCATGGAGGCCGCCGAGCGGGCCGTCAGCCGCAGCGGGGACCGGTGGGGGGCCGTCTACTCCCAGGGGGAGTACGAGGAGTTCGAGGAGGCCCTCGACGGCCGGTACACCGGCGTCGGGCTGTGGGCCCGGCGGGAGCGCGACGGCCGGATCGAGGTGACCAAGGTGCGCGCCGGGTCGCCCGCGGCCGGGGCCGGGATCCGCGCCGGGGATCTGCTGCGCAGCGTGGACGGCGCCGACGTCGACGGTCGGCCGGTCACCGAGGTCGTCTCCTTACTGCGCGGTGACGCCAAGGACGCGGCCGCCGGGACGGCGGTCACCCTCGGCCTCGAGCGCGGCACACGCGCGTGGACGCAGACCGTGCGGCGGGCGCGCCTGTCCACGGACTCGGTCACCGTGCGCAAGCTGCCCGGCGGAATCACCCTCATCAAGATCGACTCCTTCACGAAGGGCTCGGGCGACGTCGTACGCGACGCCGTCCGGCAGGCCCCCGTCGGCGCCGGGATCGTCCTCGACCTGCGCGGCAACTCCGGCGGGCTCGTCACCGAGGCCGTCACCGCCGCCTCCGCCTTCCTCGACGGCGGCCTCGTCGCCACCTACGACGTCGACGGCGAGCAGCAGGTCCTGCACGCCGACTCCGGCGGCGACACCACCAGACCCCTGGTCGCACTCGTCGACGGCGGCACGATGAGCGCGGCCGAGCTGCTCACCGGCGCGTTGCAGGACCGCGGACGGGCCGTCGTCGTGGGCTCCCGGACCTTCGGCAAGGGCTCGGTGCAGATGCCCAGCCGGCTGCCGGACGGGGCGGTCGCCGAGCTCACCGTGGGCCACTACCGCACCCCCTCCGGGCGGGGTGTCGACGGCAAGGGCATCACTCCGGACCTGGAGGCCGACCAGCAGGTGCTGGAGCGGGCGGAGACCGTGCTGAGCGGGCTCGCCCCCGAGTCGTAGGCCACCTGCGTCCCACGCCGTAAACGGCTTTCCACGCACCCCCTCCGTAGTGCGAAAATGGACGGCACTATGAGCAAGGGAATGTACGTACCGAAGGAGTCCCAGCCCAAGCAGGGCGGGACGGCCGCCGCCAAGGCCAGGGACGGCGAGAAGGGCGGCAAGAAGAAGATCGTCGCCCAGAACAAGAAGGCCCGGCACGACTACGCGATCATCGACACCTTCGAGGCCGGCCTGGTCCTCATGGGCACCGAGGTCAAGTCGCTGCGGGAGGGACGGACCTCGCTGACCGACGGCTTCGTCCAGATCGACGGGGGTGAGGCGTGGCTGCACAACGCCCACATCCCGGAGTACCACCAGGGCAGCTGGACCAACCACTCCGCGCGCCGCAAGCGCAAGCTCCTGCTGCACCGCGAGGAGATCGACAAGCTGGAGGCGAAGTCGCAGGAGACGGGTCACACGATCGTGCCCCTCGCCCTGTACTTCAAGGACGGCCGGGCCAAGGCCGAGATCGCTCTCGCGCGAGGCAAGAAGGAGTGGGACAAGCGCCAGACCCTGCGTGAGAAGCAGGACCGGCGGGAGTCGGACCGCGCCATCGCGGCGGCGAAGCGCAAGCAGCGGGGCCAGTAGGCGGCAGCGGGCGGTCGCCGGGAATACGCTGGCATCGTCGTGCGCTGGTCACGTACGATGGCACTGCACCTCACAGAGGGTGCGCGCCCCTCCGGGTGTCCGGAGGATTGAAAAAACAACATGGGGATGATCGGTTTCGACAGCGGCTGTTGAAGCAGGGGAAGCGTGTCGAGGAAGCGGCAATGATCTCGTAAACCATATGTCGCAAAAAATAATCGCCAACACCAAGCGCGATTCC
>JABFXD010000045.1 GCA_013361925.1 Streptomyces sp.
GAGCGGGTGGTCTCCGGGTCGAGGGCGCTGGTGGCCTCGTCGGAGAGCAGGACCTTGGGGTCGCCGGCCAGGGCGCGGGCGATGCCGACGCGCTGCTTCTGGCCGCCGGAGAGCTGGGCCGGGTAGGCCTTCGCCTTGTCGGCGAGCCCGACGAGGTCGAGCAGCTCCAGCGCCTTGCGCGAGCGCTCCTTGCCGGACTTGCCGAGGATCTCGAGCGGCAGCTCGATGTTGTCCTGGACGGTCCGGGAGGACAGCAGGTTGAAGTGCTGGAAGACCATGCCGATACGGCTGCGTGCCTCGCGGAGTTCCTTGCCGGCCCGTGGGCCGCGTCCGGCGAGGGCGGTGAGGTCGCGGCCGGCGACGGTGACCGTGCCGGCGGTGGGGCGCTCCAGCAGGTTGACGCAGCGGATGAGGGAGGACTTGCCGGCGCCGGACTGGCCGATGACGCCGTAGACCTCGCCTTCGCGGACGTGGAGATCGACGCCGTCGAGGGCGGTGACCTCACGGCCGCGCGAGCGGTAGACCTTGGTCAGGCCCGAGGTGGTGATCACTGGGATTCCATCACTGTCGAGTTCGTACGCGGGCGTGGGTGTGCCCTGGTACGAGAGGAACGGGTGTGCGCGGGGCAGCACGGTCACGTACGGCGAGGCCGGTACGGACATGCCACGGCTGCTCGCTTCGGGGCGCGAGGCTCAGGGGTGGTGCGGGGGCCCTCTAGAAGGCGCACATTCGACACATACAGCGAGCACCGGGCGTCATGGTCGCCTCGGTCGCAAAGGTGCGGTCGCTCGTCGTGGTCATGGAATCAGTAAAGCAGACGTATGGTCCTTACCAACCGCCGCTGTCCGCATCCTGGACAGCGGCGGACAGGTGTCACGGGCGGGTGGAGATCTCCACGCCGGCCGCCGTGACCAGGGCGGACAAGGCCGAGAGGTTCTCGATCACCAGGTCGGCCGCCAGCTCGTGGGCCTGGTGGGTTGTGGTCAATGCCACGGTGGTCATCCCGGCGGCGCGTCCGGCCGCGAGGCCCGCGGGGGCGTCCTCGAAGACGACGCAGTCGGCGGGGTCGACGCCGAGTTCGCGGGCCGCGAGGAGGTAGGGCTCGGGGTCGGGCTTGCCGCGGGTGATGTCGTCGGCGGAGACGAGGGTCTTGGGCAGGATGCCGACGGCGTCGAGGCGGGCCTCGGCGAGCCGGCGGGTGGCGGAGGTCACGACGGCCCAGCGGTCGGCGGGCAGTGCGGCGAGGAAGTCCCGGGTGCCGGGCAGCAGTTGGACACCGTCGTTGGGCACGTCCTCCACCTCCAGCCTCTCGATCCGCGCGACGGCCTCGGGCACGATCTCGGCGGGCAGCAGATCGGCGGCTATCTCGACGGCCGGCCGTCCGTGCAGCTCCACGCGCGCGAAGTCCTCGGCCGTGATGCCGTACTCCTCGGCCCACTGCCGCCAGCAGCGGTCCACGGAGGCGAGGGAGGAGACGAGGGTGCCGTCGTTGTCGAAAAGCATGGCCTGTGCACGGATCTTCATGCCGTCGACCCTACGGGGTCGTACCGGCCGCTCGAACCCTGCTCGATTCTCGCTGCACGGGGCGTCGAGGCGAGGCCGGGGGCGACCCCGGCCGGTCTTCCGCTCCGTAATAGGGTCGCCCCATGCTTGATGCCCTGACGCTCGTGACCGGCGTCGCCGCGCTGCTGCTCGCCGCCTGGTGCGGCTGGGCCGCCTACCGTGACCAGCCGACGAAGGACTGGCACTTCATCGGGATGGCCGTGGTGTCGCTGCTGGCGCTGGTCCAGCTGGTCGTGGGGATCGTGCAGCTGGCCCGCGGCGAGAAGCCGGAGCAGGGGACGACGATCTTCGTGGCGTATCTGGTGGGCGCGTTCGCGTGTGTGCCGGCGGCGGGGCTGATGTCGCTGACCGAGCGCTCGAAGTGGGGCTCGGTGACGGCGGCCGCGGGCGGTGTGGTGCTGGCCGTGCTGGAGGTGCGGCTCTATGACATCTGGGGAGGCTGACGTGACGGCGACCGAGGAGAAGCCGACGCGGCTGATCAGCGGGCCGGGGATGCTGCTGGTCTGGCTGTACGGGGTGATGGTGGTCGGCGCGGTGTCGCGCTCGGCGTACCAGATCGCCACCGAGTTCGACCGCGCTCCGCTGGCCTACTCGCTGTCCGCCGTGGCGGGGCTGGTCTACGGGTTCATCACGTACTCGCTCGTCCGGGGTGGCGAGACGGCCCGCAAGGCGGCACAGGTGTGCTGCGCCGCCGAGCTCGCGGGTGTGCTGATCGTCGGTACGTGGACGCTGGTGGAGCCGTCCGCCTTCCCCGACGCCACCGTGTGGTCGGACTTCGGCATGGGGTACGTCTTCATCCCGGTGCTGCTGCCGCTGTCCGCCCTGTACTGGCTGCGGAAGGCGGGTAACGCCGCCGCTACGCGGTAGCCGCGTACGTCCCCGCCGGCTTCTCCAGGACGATCATGGGTACGCCGTCCGCGCCCTTGGACGTGCCCACCGCCTCATAGCCGACCTTGCGGTACAGGCGCAGGTTGCCCTCGCTGCGGTGGCCGGTGAAGAGGCGGAAGCGGGTGGCACCGCGCTCCTCGGCGAGGGCCGATTCGGCCGCGCGCAGCAGTCGGGCGCCGATGCCGTGGCCCTGGAGGCGGGGGTGGACGCAGAGCTTGCCGATGGCGGCCGAGCCGTCCTCGGTGACATGGCCGCGGACCGAGCCGACGACCTCCTCGCCGAGCCGGGCCACGAAGACGCAGTCCGAGGCGACCTCCTCACGGACCGAGTCCAGGCTCTGGACGAGCGGGTCGATGCGGTAGTTGCCGTACAGCGCCGCCTCGCTCTGGAAGCACAGGTACTGCAACCTGAAGATCTGCTCCGCGTCCTGCACGGTCGCCGCAGAGATGGTCACGCTCATGCCCATGTGCGCACGCCTCCCGCTCACCTGATCGCCTGTCGTCCCTCACTCCTATCCCCGCGCTCCGCGGGCCGCAACCTCCGGTGTGAGCAAACGACGCAGACATCCCAGGCATCTGGAACGTTCCGGACCGAGACTGCCCTGTGAGATACCCAACTCCCCCGCGATTTCCCGGTAGGTGAGGTCCATCGGGGAGAGCAGCGCCTCAAGGAGCCGGGGGCAGCGGCCCGGCAGACGGCGCACGGCGTCCCGCAGCGCCCGGCGCCGGGCGGCCGCCAGAGCATGGTCCTCAGGACTGCGGCCGGCGTCGTCCGCGGGTTCCGTCTCATACGGCCGTTCGAGGCGCGTCGTACGACGGGAGCGGCGCGCCTCGGAGCGGACCGCCCGGCGGAGCCAGCCCGGCGGGTCCACGGGCGGACCGTCGGTGTCGAGGCGCTCCAGGAGGCGGAGCCAGACCGCCTGTTCCAGGTCGCCGGGTTCGGCACCGGAGGCGTGCGCCTCCGCGGAGGCCTCGGCGGTGAGCAGCGGGCGCAG
>JABFXD010000794.1 GCA_013361925.1 Streptomyces sp.
CGCCCTGCCCGAAAGCTCCATGTTCTTACGCAGAGGACCCCCGTATGTCCCTTCCGCTCGCCGCGACCACCCCCACCGAGGCGCCACCCCACACCGGTGGACTGCTCCTCCTCATCGACGGCACCGCCGGTCTGCTGACCGTCGCCGCCCTCGGCATCGCGCTGCTGCTGTTCCTCATCATCAAGGTCAGGATCCAGCCCTTCGTGGCGCTGCTGGCCGTGTCCATAGCCGTCGGCCTGCTCGCCGGTCTCTCGGTCACCGAACTCTTCGGCACGGTCCAGCGCAGCGACGCCGTGTCCACCATCGAGTCCGGCATGGGCGGCATCCTCGGCCATGTCGCGATCATCATCGGCCTCGGCACCATGCTCGGCGCGATCCTCGAAGTCAGCGGCGGGGCCGAGGTGTTGGCGTCCCGGCTGCTCAACCTCTTCGGTGAGAAGAGGGCGCCCCTCGCCATGGGCCTCACCGGCCTGATCTTCGGTATCCCGGTCTTCTTCGACGTCGGCATCTTCGTCCTGGCGCCCATCGTCTACGCGGCGGCGAAGCGCAGCGGCAAGTCGATCCTCCTCTACTGTCTGCCCCTCCTGGCCGGCCTGTCGATGACCCACGCCTTCCTGCCGCCGCACCCGGGTCCGGTGGCCGCGGCAGGGCTGCTCCACGTCGACCTCGGCTGGGTCATCCTCATGGGCGTCGTCTGCGGCATCCCCGCGGTGCTGGCCGCGTGGGCGTTCTCGGCGTGGATCGGCAAGCGCATCTTCGTCGCCGTACCGCAGGACATGGTCGAGGCGGCGGCGGAGGCGCGGCTCGCGGTGATCGAGGAGCAGCGGGCGCAGGGCGTCGTGCCCCGCGAGGACCCGGTCCCGCTCGGCACGGTCCTCGGCATCATCGGTACGCCGCTGGTCCTGATCCTCGCGGCGACGTTCTCCTCGATCGCCCTCGACCCGTCCACGCTCCGCTCGGTGGTCGAGTTCTTCGGCAGCCCCTTCGTCGCCCTGACGATCGCCCTGCTCCTCGCGTACTACCTCCTCGGCATCCGCCGCGGCTGGTCCCGCAAGTCCCTGGAAACGGTGTCGACCTCCTCGCTCAAGCCGGTCGGCAACATCCTCCTGGTCGTCGGCGCGGGCGGGGTCTTCGGCGCCGTCCTCAAGGCCAGCGGCGTCGCCCAGGCCCTGTCCGACACCTTCAACGACGTCGGCCTCCCGGTCATCGTCCTCGCCTACCTGATCTCGGTGGTCCTCCGGGTCGCCCAGGGTTCGGCCACCGTCGCCATCGTCACCACGGCCGGCATCGTCGCCCCCCTCCTCGCCGAGACCGACCACTCCCAGGCCTTCGTCGCCCTCGTCATCATGGCCATCTCCGCCGGCTCCATCTTCGCCTCGCACGTCAACGACGGCGGCTTCTGGATGGTCGCGAAGTACTTCGGCATCAGCGAACGGGACACGTTGAAGACGTGGACGGTGCTGGAGTCGGTGTTGTCGGTGGTGGGGTTCGTGATGGCGGCCGTGTTGAGTCTGGTCGTGTCGTAACTGCCGTGCGAATGACCTGAGTTCGCCCCGGGCACGACCCGTTCGCGACCGGGGCGTGCGCTGGAATGGGTGTACGGGGCGGGCTTGTGAGGCCGGCGGCGGCGGTGCGATCCTGATCGTCATGCCGCCGTCTCCTCACGTGCCCGATCACGGAGCGGTGCTGGCGGAGGTGCGGAAGGTGCGGCGGGCCGGAGTCGTCAGGTTGCGCGCACTCGACGTACCGGCGCTCGCCGGGGCCGCCCGTGAACTCCCGCGGGGAGACGGCGAGTCGCCAGGGGGGCCGGTGGAGAAGGTGCTGCGGCTCGCCGTCTCGCGGATCGGCGGCGGCACGCTCCAGACCGCCGCCGAGTACAGCCTCGGACTCGCCCAGGGCACTCGCGACTGGCCGGCCGCCGACCGGCGCAGACGGGCCGCCCAGGTGTACGGGGTGAGCGTCGAGCGGTTCCGCAAGCACCACGAACTCATGGTCCTCGGGCAGGTCGCCGAACAGGTCGTCCAGCTCGTCGTCCAGGGGGCCGGGGAACCACCGGCCCCCTCACCGTCGTACGAACGCATGCCCGCCGCCCATCGCGCCCTGCGCCCGCGCGTCGACCGCCGTACCGTCCCCGTCACCCTGCACGTCCACTCCGTCGACCTGCTGCGGGACATCGATGTCGTCGTCTCGCCGTCGAACACCTACTTCGCGCTGCCCGCGCCCTACAAGTCGTCCGTCTCCGCCACGCTGCGGCGCGCGGGGGCGCGCAGAGACCCCGTCGGGGGACTCGTCGAAGACAGGATCGACGACGAGTTACGGGGCTGGACCGCCCGGCACGGGTCTCCCGGCCGGGCGGCACAGCCCGGCACGGTCGCCGTCACCTCGGCGGGCGCCCTTCAGGGCCAGGGCATCCGGCGGATCTACCACGTCGCCGTCGCCGTACCCCGGCCCGAGACCAACGACTACGACGTCCAGCCCGCCGACATCACCCGAGGCGTCGCCCGGGTCTTCGCGCTGCTCGCCGAGGAGGCCGGCGCGCACGACCCGCCGCTGCGCTCCGTCTGTCTGCCCCTGCTGGGCGCCGGGCGCGGCGGACTCACCCCGCTGGAGAGCTTCGGCGCGCTGTGGGCCGCCGTCGAGGCCGAACTCGCCCGCGGCGCCGACTGGGAGATCCACTTCGTCGTACGCCGCCACGCCCGCGCCGACCTCCTGGAACGGCTGCTGACCACCGATGCCCCCGCGGAGGACAGCCGATGAGCGCGCCCGACGACCCGTACGTCGTCCTCGCCGCCGCCGCGGCCCGCTGGGACCGGGTCTCCGGGCGCCTCGGCACCGCGGAACGGGAGCGGCTGACCGGACTGGTCGCCGTCGTACGGGACCGGACACGGGACGAGCGGCTGCGGTACGCCGCCGCCCGGCAGGCCGCCGATCTGCTCGCGGGGTGGCTGCCCGACGAGTTCGGGGCGGACACCGGAGCGCGGTTCACCGGGACGCCGGGAACACCGCACACCGGGGCGCGGTTCACCGGGACGCCGGGAACACCGCAGATCAGCGGGCGGCCGACCGTGCAGGGGTTCGACGCCGAGGATCTCGCCGTGCTGCTCATCGACGGGCACCGTATGGTCGGCCCGGTCCTCGGGCCGGTGCGCGAACGGCTGCTCGCCGAGCCCGCGCTGGACGCCGAGACACTGCTCCGGCGCGGCGGTGCCCCCTTCGCGCCCGAGCTGATCCGGCTGCCCGGGATCGGCGGACGGCTCCGTCTGCCACGGTTCCAGTTCTCCGAGGACACCCTGCCCTGGCTGGTCGTCCTGGAGGTCAACGCCTTCCTCGCCGCCGACCGCGACCCGTGGGGCGCCGCCGACTGGTGGCTGTCCGCCAACGCCTGGCTCGGCACGACCCCGGTGAGCCTGCTCGGGACGGAACACGACCGCCAACTCCCGGAC
>JABFXD010000222.1 GCA_013361925.1 Streptomyces sp.
CGGAGTTCGTTGTCGGGGCCCACCACCGCGCCGTCTCCGATGACCGTGCCGCTGAGGACGGAGCGTTCGCCGATCCTTGCGCGGGTGCCGATCAGGGAGTCCGTGATGACCGCGCCGGGTTCGATCACGGCGCCGGGCAGGATCGTGCTGCCGAAGACGCGGGCGCCCTCGGCCACGAACGCGCCCTCGCCCACCACCGTGCCGCCGGTGAGTTTGGCGTCGGGGGCCACGCGGGCCGTGGGGAGGATCAGACGGTCGCCGCAGCGGCCGGGGACCGCCGGGGACGGGGCGCGGCCCAGGACCAGGTCGGCCGAGCCTCGTACGAAGGCCGCCGGGGTGCCCAGGTCCAGCCAGTACGTGGAGTCGACCATGCCCTGGAGGTGGGCGCCGGCCGCGAGGAGGTCGGGGAAGGTCTCGCGTTCCACCGAGACCGGTCTGCCCGCCGGGATCGTGTCGATCAACGAGCGGCGGAAGACGTACGCGCCCGCGTTGATCTGGTCGGTGACGATCTCCTCGGGGGACTGCGGCTTCTCCAGGAAGGCCAGGACCTTTCCTGTCCCGTCCGTGGGGACCAGGCCGTAGGCGCGAGGGTCCGTGACCTTCGTCAGGTGGAGCGAGACGTCCGCGTTCGTCGACTCGTGCGTGGCCACCAGGGCCCGGATGTCCAGGCCCGTCAGGATGTCGCCGTTGAAGATCAGGACCGGGTCGTCGGGACCGGAGTGCAGGCGGGAGGCCACGTTGCGGATGGCTCCGCCCGTGCCTAGCGGCTCCTCCTCCGTGACGTACTCGATGTGGAGGCCGAGTGCCGAGCCGTCGCCGAAGTGGGGTTCGAAGACCTCGGCCAGATAGGACGTGGCCAGGACGATGTGGTCGACGCCCGCCGCTCTCGCCCGCGCCAGCTGATGTGTGAGGAACGGGACCCCGGCCGCGCGGACCATCGGCTTCGGCGTGTGCACCGTGAGCGGACGCAGCCTCGTGCCCTTGCCCCCGACCAGGAGGATCGCTTCTGTCACCTGTCGTCTCTGCTTCCTGCCGGTGACCGGCCGAACTGTCTTTCGGCCGGTCAGTGTATGCAGACCGTTGTGCGGCGCTTTCGACAACATCGACGGAATCGACGGCAGTGCGGTTCTCCGCCCCTCCCTCACACTTCTCCGCCCCCTCACACTTCTCCGCCCTCCCCGCCCTACTCCCTCCCCCTCGCCCTCCTCCCGTCACCTCCCCTGGTAACGCGCCGCGGTGGAGCGGGCCGAGCCGAGCTTGCGGTAGAGCTGCCGGCCGGGGCAGGCGGTGGAGAAGCCGTCGCGGTGGCCGGAGATGACGTTCAGTCGCACCTTCGTGCCTTTGCGGTAGAGGTTGCCACCGCCCGACTTCAGGTATGTCTTGCCGCGCGGATTGGCACCGTAGAGCCCCAGTTTCCAGGCCGTCACGCGGGCCACCGCCTTCACGGCGGCGGACGTGGGGCGGGTGTAGCCGAAGGTGCCGAGGACGGCGATCCCCATGCTGTTGGTGTTGAAGCCGAGGGTGTGGGCGCCCAGGACCGGCTTCGCCACTCCCCCGGCGCGGCCCTCGTAGATGGTGCCGCACTTGTCGATGAGGAAGTTGTAGCCGATGTCACGCCAGCCCATGCTCCGGACGTGGTAGCGGTAGATACCGCGGATGACGGAGGGGGCCTGGGAGCAGCGGTAGCCGTTGCCGGTGGCGGTGTGGTGGACGAAGGCCGCCTTCACCTTCTTCGTGTAGACGAACTTCCTCTCACGCAGGTTCTCGTTCGCCCCCCAGCCGCGCCGCGTCACGATGCGCGGGCGCGGGCCGATCTTCGGTTCGGCCCGCTGCCGCTCCGTCAGTTCGCCGGCTCGCAGGGCGACCATCTCCCGCTCGGTCCGCGCGCGGTCGAGCGCGGGGATCTCGGTGGCGCCGAGCGGCGCGAGCCCGGCGTTGGCGGCGGAGGCGGCGACGGCCTCGGGAGCCTCGGCGCCGAGACCGCCACGAGTCCGGGGGCCGCCGGCCGGGGTGCCCTGCGGGAGGGCGGCCTCGCCGGGGTCGACGAGTTCGAGGCGCAGCCCCGACGGCAGCGCGGTCGCCTCGGCGCCGAGTTCGCGGGTCTCGGCCGCGGCGCGCACCCGTACCTCCACGCCGTCCGAGTCGCCGACCCACAGCGGTGCCGTCGCCCCGCGCACCCGGCCCGAGGTGCGCTCGGCCGTGTCGGGGTCGGCGCCGTCGTCCGCGTAGTGCGTCTCGACGTCCTGCCAGGCGGACCACGTACCCGAGTCGAGCGCACGCGCGCGTACCTCGACGCGGCCGTGCAGTGCGGTGTCCGGGTCGTCCCAGACGACGCCGACCATCGAGAAGCGGTGCACATCGCGGCGGGGCAGGCCCTGGACGGCGGCCGATCCCAGGGAGCGGTCGCCGCCGAGAGGGGTGAGCGGCAGCGACTGGGTGCTGCCGGGGACCGCCGCCGGGGCGGCGCCGGGATCGACGCTCCGGGCCGACACTTCCGCGGTCGGCGCCGGGCGCGCGACGGTCGCGGCGGCGGGTGAGGTCAGCGGCAGGGCGAGAGCGGCCGCACAGGTGACACCGATCGAGGAAGCAAGAAATCCGCGCATGCCAACGATGTTGGACATAGTCATACATATCTGTCCATCCAGGAACTGACGGATCGTCGGCTCCCGTTCCCCCGAACCGGTGAGCCGGCAGCGGGCCGGTCCCTCGTCGCCCCGCCGCGCGCCCGCGTACGCTTGCCCGGGTGAACGCCACCGATCGCACCCCTGCCGACCTGCTGCGTTCCGCGCTCGCCGCGGACGCCGGACGCCCCCTGGTGACCTTCTACGACGACGCCACGGGCGAACGCGTCGAACTGTCCGTCGCCACCTTCGCCAATTGGGTGGCCAAGACCGCCAATCTCCTCCAGGGCGAGCTCTCCGCGGAGCCCGGCGACCGGGTCGCGCTGCTGCTGCCCGCGCACTGGCAGACGGCGGTGTGGCTGCTGGCGTGCTCCTCGGTGGGCGTGGTCGCCGATGTCGGCGGTGATCCGAAGGCCGCGGACATCGTGGTGAGCGGGCCCGACACCCTGGACGCGGCGCGCGCGTGCTCGGGCTCGCGCATCGCCCTCGCGCTGCGCCCGCTCGGCGGACGCTTCCCGCAGACCCCGGACGGCTTCGCCGACTACGCGGTCGAGGTGCCGGGGCAGGGCGACCGGTTCGCCCCGTTCGCGCCGGTCGACCCCGACGAGCCCGCGCTCGTCGTGGCCGGGCGGGAGTTCAGCGGGGCGGAGGTGGTGGAGCGGGCTTCCGCGGAGGCCTCCGGCCTGGGGCTGACCGGGCCTGGGTCTCGGCTGCTGTCCGGGTTGTCGTACGACACCTGGGAAGGGCTGTGCGCGGGGCTGTACTCGCCGCTGGCCACCGGGGGGTCCGTGGTGTTGTGCCGGAATCTGGAGCGGTTGGG
>JABFXD010000939.1 GCA_013361925.1 Streptomyces sp.
GTCCTCGACGGACGTCACGCCGGGCTCTGGCTGGCCAGCGCCTCCGACAGTTCCGTCGCCACCTGCTGGAGCACCGGCACGATCTTGTCCGTCGCCGACTCGGTGACGCGTCCCGCCGGTCCGGAGATCGAAATGGCCGCGGCGGTCGGGGAGTTGGGCACCGACACCGCGAGGCAGCGGACGCCGATCTCCTGCTCGTTGTCGTCGACCGCGTAACCGAGCTGCCGTACGTCGGCCAGGGCCGCGAGGAAGCCGTCCGGGGTGGTGATCGTCTTCTCGGTCGCGGCCGGCATGCCGGTACGGGCGAGCAGCGCGCGCACCTCGTGGTCCGGGGTGTTCGCGAGCAGCGCCTTGCCCACGCCCGTCGAGTGCGGCAGGACGCGGCGGCCGACCTCGGTGAACATGCGCATCGAGTGCTTGGACGGCACCTGGGCGACGTAGACGATCTCGTCGCCGTCGAGCAGGGCCATGTTCGCCGTCTCGCCGGTCTCCTCGACCAGGCGGGCCAGGTAGGGGCGGGCCCAGGTGCCGAGCAGCCGGGACGCGGACTCGCCGAGGCGGATCAGACGCGGGCCCAGCGCATACCGGCGGTTGGTCTGCTGGCGGACGTATCCGCAGGCCACGAGGGTGCGCATCAGGCGGTGGATGGTGGGCAGCGGCAGCCCGCTGGTCGCGGAGAGCTCGCTCAGGCCGACCTCGCCGCCCGCGTCCGCCATCCGCTCCAGCAGATCGAAGGCGCGCTCGAGGGACTGGACCCCGCCACCGGCGGACTTGGCGGAGTCGGTGGTGCTGGCGCTGGACGTCGGCACGGCGCGTTCCTTTCGGGACCTGGCAGGAAGGGCAGAAGCCTACCCGGCGGTCGGTTGACTCCCCGGTTGTGCGTAGCTACGTTCTGCCTGTCGGAATTCTAATTCCGCTTTATGGAAACGTCCAGAGT
Source organism: Streptomyces sp. (assembly GCA_013361925.1). Classification (GTDB taxonomy): domain Bacteria; phylum Actinomycetota; class Actinomycetes; order Streptomycetales; family Streptomycetaceae; genus Streptomyces. The sequence goes on from JABFXD010000939.1 coordinate 938, forward strand.
GCGGGCGCCAGGGCCGCTGTAGCGAAGTGTGCCCTTGACGGCGTGAGAACGGGAGTGAAGACTCCTTCAACAGAAAGTTGAATTCCGTTACGTGGAAGTAAACCGGTGACTGAGAGGGGTTCGGGTGTCCGACGCTGAACTGGTGCTGCGCTCGACGCGCGTCATCACTCCGGAAGGGACGCGCGCCGCCTCGGTCGCGGTCGCCGCCGGCAAGATCACGGCCGTACTGCCGTACGACGCCGAAGTCCCCTCCGGCGCCCGCCTGGAGGACGTCGGCGACCATGTCGTCCTGCCCGGCCTGGTCGACACCCATGTGCACGTCAACGACCCCGGCCGCACCGAGTGGGAGGGCTTCTGGACCGCCACGCGCGCGGCGGCGGCCGGCGGCATCACGACCCTCGTCGACATGCCCCTCAACTCCCTCCCGCCGACCACCACGGTCGACAACCTCCGCACCAAGAAGGACGTCGCCGCCGACAAGGCCCACATCGACGTCGGCTTCTGGGGCGGCGCCCTGCCCGACAACGTCAAGGACCTGCGCCCGCTGCACGAGTCCGGCGTCTTCGGCTTCAAGGCGTTCCTGTCGCCGTCCGGCGTGGACGAGTTCCCGCACCTCGGACAGGACCAACTCGCCCAGTCCCTGGCCGAGATCGCCTCCTTCGGCGGACTTCTCATCGTGCACGCCGAGGACCCGCACCACCTGGAGGCGGCCCCGCAGCAGGGCGGCCCCAGGTACGCCGACTTCCTGGCCTCCCGCCCCCGGGACGCCGAGGACACGGCGATCGCCCAACTCATCGCCCAGGCGAAGCGGTTGGACGCACGCGTGCATGTCCTGCACCTCTCGTCGTCCGACGCGCTGCCGCTGATCGCCGCCGCCAAGGCCGAGGGCGTCCGCATCACGGTCGAGACCTGCCCGCACTACCTCACGCTCACCGCCGAGGAAGTTCCGGACGGCGCCAGCGAGTTCAAGTGCTGCCCGCCCATCCGCGAGTCCGCCAACCAGGACCTGCTCTGGCAGGCGCTGGCCGACGGCACCATCGACTGCGTGGTCACCGACCACTCGCCGTCCACGGCCGACCTCAAGACGGACGACTTCGCGACGGCGTGGGGCGGCATCTCCGGCCTCCAGCTGAGCCTCGCGGCGGTCTGGACGGAGGCCCGCAAGCGCGGCCACTCCCTCGAAGACGTCGTCCGCTGGATGTCCACGCGCACCTCGCAGCTGGTCGGCCTCGACCAGAAGGGTGCCATCGAGACCGGCCGCGACGCCGACTTCGCGATCCTCGCGCCCGACGAGACCTTCACCGTCGACCCGGCCGAGCTCCAGCACCGCAACCGTGTGACGGCGTACGCGGGCAAGACCCTGTACGGCGTCGTGAAGTCGACCTGGCTGCGCGGCCAACGCATCGTCGCGGACGGCGAGTTCACGGAGCCGAAGGGCGAACTCCTCACCCGCACCCCCTGATCCTCACCACCGCACCCGCAGCGGCCGACCCTCCAGAAAGGCATCCTTCGTGACGGCGATCCCGAGCTTCACCGGCGACGCGAACCCCTACGGCGGCGGTGACCCGTACGCCGACTACCGCACCGCCGACTTCCCCTTCACCCAGTACGCCGACCTCGCCGCCCGGCAGCTCGGCGCCGGAGTCATCGCCGCCAACGACGAGTTCTTCGCCCAGCGCGAGAACCTGCTCCTGCCCGAGCGCGCCGAGTTCGACCCCGAGCACTTCGGGCACAAGGGCAAGATCATGGACGGCTGGGAGACACGGCGCCGCCGCGGCGCCTCCGCCGACCACCCGTGGCCGACCGCCGAGGACCACGACTGGGCGCTGGTCCGCCTCGGGGCGCCCGGGGTGATCCGCGGGATCGTCGTCGACACGGCCCACTTCCGCGGCAACTACCCGCAGGCGGTCTCGGTGGAGGGCACGTCGGTGGCGGGCTCCCCGTCCCCCGAGGAACTCCTCGGCGACGACGTGAAGTGGACGACGCTGGTCCCGCGCACACCGGTGGGCGGCCACGCGGCCAACGGCTTCGAGATCTCCGTCGAGCAGCGCTTCACGCACCTCCGGGTCAACCAGCACCCCGACGGCGGCATCGCGCGCCTGCGCGTGTACGGCGAGGTCGTACCGGACCCGCAGTGGCTGGCGGTCCTCGGCACCTTCGACGTGGTGGCGCTGGAGAACGGCGGCCAGGCCGAGGACGCCTCCAACCTCTTCTACTCCCCGGCCTCCAACACCATCCAGCCGGGCCGCTCGCGCAAGATGGACGACGGCTGGGAGACGCGCCGCCGCCGTGACCAGGGCAACGACTGGATCCGCTACCGCCTGGTGGCCCAGTCCCAGATCCGCGCGATCGAGATCGACACCGCGTATCTGAAGGGCAACAGCGCGGGCTGGGCGTCGGTGTCCGTGCAGGACGGCGAGAGCGGCGACTGGCGGGAGATCCTCCCGCGCACCCGTCTCCAGCCCGACACCAACCACCGCTTCGTCCTCCCGACGCCGGCCGT
>JABFXD010000266.1 GCA_013361925.1 Streptomyces sp.
GCCCCGCCCCGCGGGTGGAGGTGCCGGCGCCGTCCGAGCTGCGGCTGGCGCAGGCCCGCTCGCCCCGCGACGCGTTCTTCGGGCCCGCCGAGAACGTGCCGGTCAAGAAGGCCGCGGGACGGATCGCGGCCGAGATGATCACGCCGTATCCGCCGGGGATCCCGGCCGTGCTGCCGGGCGAGCGGCTCACCGAGCCCGTACTGCGGTATCTGCGGACGGGTAAGGACGCGGGGATGAACCTGCCCGATCCGAGCGACCCCGAACTGAAGACGATCAGGGTGCTGGTGGCCGACGAGGAGTGAAACCGGTCACGTGGCCCGCTTTGGGTTTCCCACAATCCCCCGGGATGGTTTACGGTTCATCCATACGTGGTCGTGGAGTTGACAACGACAGTCCTCCGCCGATCACCCCAGAACTGCCCTGGCTGGCCTCCCCCGTCCAGCCAGGGCTTTTCCTTGCCCGCGAGGCGTCGGTAGCGGAATCAGTGCCGTCCGCCGAGGTGCCCGAGGCGGCGGCAGCGGCTGAAATGGGGCGTAGGGAAAGCCCCCGAACCGAATCGCCGGCGAGGAGCCCCGCGTCATGACCAAAGCGACGAAACTGCTGACCGCCCTGCCCCCGCCCCAACGGCAGCGGCTGATGAGCCTCGCCCGGGAGGTCTCCTTCCAGGAGGACGCCCGGATCTTCGAGGCGGGCGGCACGGCCGACCGGTTCTGGGTCATCCGCTCGGGTGCGGTCTCCCTCGACCAGCAGGTGACGTCCCTGCAACGGGTGACCGTGGCCAGTCTCGGCTCGGGGGATCTGCTGGGCTGGTCCTGGCTGTTCCCGCCGCACCAGTGGGACTTCGGCGCGGTGGCCTTCAGCCCGGTGCGCGCCTACGAGTTCGAGGCGACGGCCGTGCTGACCCTGTGCGAGGAGGACCCGGCGCTCGGTCTGGTCCTGGTGCGCAACGTCGCCGAGATCCTCGCGCACCGGCTGGAGATGACCCGGGGCAAGCTCATGGAGCAGTACTCGATGCGGCGGCATGCCTTGTAGGGCTCGCCTCGCGGGTCAGACGCGGTAGCGCCGCAGCGCCGGCACCGCGGCGGCGAGCACCAGCATGACGGCGACCACGAGGAGCCCGCCGCCGGCCACGGCCACGCGCGGGCCGAAGGCAGCGCCCGCGGTGCCGTGCAGGACGTCGGCGAGCCGCGGGCCGCCCGCTACGACGACCGTGAAGACGCCCTGCATCCGGCCGCGCATCTCGTCGGTGGCCGCGGACAGCAGGATCGCCCCGCGGAACACCATGGAGACCATGTCCGCCACCCCGGCCAGGGCGAGGAAGGCGACCGCGAGCCACAAGCTGTCGCTCAGCCCGAAACCGGTGATGGCCACGCCCCAGGCGACGACCGCGCCGATGACCATCCAGCCGTGCCGGCGGGCCCGGGAGAAGGTGCCGGAGAACAGGCCGCCGAGCACCGCGCCGATGGGGATGGCCGCGAACAGCAGGCCGAGGGCGAGCCCTTCGCCGTACGGCGCGTAGGTCTCCGAGGCGAGTTGCGGGAACAGGGCGCGGGGCATACCGAGGACCATCGCGACGAAGTCGGCGAGGAACGACAGCAGCAGCACCTTGTGCAGCGCGATGTAGCGGAACCCCTCCACGACCTCCCGCAGGCCCGCCCGGCGCTTGGCCTGCCCGGCGAGGGGCGGCAGCGAGGGCAGCTTGTAGACCGCCCACACCGTCACGCACAGCGCCAGGGCGTCGATCAGATACAGCTCGGGCAGCCCGATGACCGGGATCAGGGCGCCCGCCAGCAGCGGTCCCACCACCTGGCCGGTCTGCGCGACGGTCGAGCCGAGGGCGTTGGCCGCGGTCAGCTCCTCGGCGGGGACCAGGCGGGCGATGGAGGCGTTGCGGGCGGGCGCGTTCAGGCCCCAGAACGCCTGTTGCAGGGCGAGCAGCACCATCAGGGCGGCCACCGACTCCAGTCCGGCGGCGGCCTGGAGCCAGAACAGCAGCGAGGTGACGGCGATGCCGCAGTTGGTGACCAGGAGCAGCTTGCGGCGGTCCACGCTGTCGGCGACGGCGCCGCCCCACAGCGCGAACACCATCAGCGGCAGCAGCCCGGCGAGGCTCGCGTAGCCGACCCAGGCCGAGGAGCCGGTGATGTCGTAGACCTGCTTGGGTACGGCGACCGCGGTGAGCTGGCTGCCCACGGCCGTGACGACGGTCGAGCTCCACAGCCTGCGGTAGGCCGGGCGGCGCAGCGGGCGGGTGTCCATCGCCCACCGGCGCCAGCCGCGCCGGGTCGGCGTCTCCTCGGCCGGGGCCGGTGTCTGCGGTGCGGTGCTGCTCTCGCTCGTGTCCACGGACTTCCTGGTTGCTCGTTACATCTTTCGGAACCAGGGTTCACTATGGCACTTCGGTCCGAGCATGCGGGACGCGCAATCTCAGCTTGTGGAACGGCCGTTGGCCCGGCGCCTCCTAGGCCCCGGCGATCAGCAGGGCCCCGAGGGCGATCATCGTCGTGGCCACCAGTCCGTCGAGCACGCGCCAGGCGGACGGGCGGGACAGGAAGCGGCCGAGCAGGCGTCCGCCGAAGCCGAGCGCCGCGAACCACACCAGGCTCGCCAGCGCCGCCCCGAGGCCGAAGGTCCAGCGCAGGTCACCGCGGTCGGCGGCCACGGAGCCGAGAAGGAACACGGTGTCGAGGTAGACGTGCGGGTTGAGCCAGGTCAGCGCGAGGCAGGTCAGGACGGCCCGTCTGCGGGAGCCGGCCGCGTCGCCCTCCATGCGCAGCGCTCCACCGGACGGCCGGACCACACGCCGGGCGGCGAGGGCACCGTAGCCGAGCAGGAACGCACCGCCGATCCAGCCCACCATGGTCAGCGCCCCCGGCCAGGCCACGACCACCGCGCCGACCCCGCCGACGCCGAGGGCGATCAGGGCCGCGTCGGACAGGGCGCAGATGCCGACGACGGCGAGGACCGCGTCGCGGCGGATGCCCTGGCGCAGGACGAAGGCGTTCTGGGCACCGATGGCGACGATGAGCGAGAGTCCGGTGCCGAAGCCGGCGGCTGCGGCGGAGAGGGAGGCGGTCATGGCATCGACGCTAGTCAGGAGCCTGACTGGAGTACAGCTAAAGATTCTTACGTATCATTAGCACTCGTGATGTGGTCATGATGGCAGAGCTTCCTCTCGACCAGGTGCGGACCCTGCTCGCGGTGGTCGACGAGGGCACCTTCGACGCGGCCGCCGCGGTGCTGCGTCTGACGCCGTCGGCGGTCAGTCAGCGGGTCAAGGCGCTGGAGCAGCGCACGGGCCGGGTGCTGCTCGTGCGGGCGAAGCCGGTGCGGCCGACCGAGTCGGGCGAGGTGGTCGTGCGGTTCGCGCGCCAGCTGGCCCGGCTGGAGCGGGACGCGTGGTCCGAGCTCGGCGCGGGCTCGGACGGCGAGCCGAC
>JABFXD010000121.1 GCA_013361925.1 Streptomyces sp.
CGGAGATCAGTTTGCGCAGCACGTCGGCCAGCGGTTCACGGGGGTGGAGCCGCGGGTCGTCGCACCAGGCGACACCGAAACCGCCCCAGGTCAGCCGGTGCCAGTCGTCGACACTGCCCGGCCTGCGCAGTCCGTCGTGCTTCTCCTTCTTGCGTCGCTCGGCGAACTCGACCTCATAGGCCAGCCAGACCGAACGCGCCTCCTCCAGTTCGTCCAACGCGGCCACGAGCCGCGCCGGATCGGGGGAGCGGTCCTCGGGACCGAATCCCGCCCGGGAGCACAAGTGGTCCCAGGTCGCCCTGTGTCCGTACGGAGCGAAGCGCTCAAGGCACTTGCGCAGTGAGTAGCGTCGCAGCGCCAGATCGCACCGTGGATCTCGCACCTGTCTCGCCAGACTCCGGAAACCGGCCATCGCCCTGCACCTCCGTCACACCTGCACCTGTACTTCGGTCACTTCGGCGTCGTCGAACGGACGTCGCCGAATAGACGTATCGACAAGCGATTTGGCTCCATCCGATTTCCGATGACCCCCATTCGCCTCCGGATCGGGTACCAAAACTTGACGCATGTTCATCTTCAATCCCGGGGATACCGGCGGTAACGTCCGGCCCACCCCCGTCGGTAGGAGCTGCCATGCCTCGGCGCACCTCACGCACCGCTCTCGACAGACTGAGAACTCCCGGCAGACTCACCGGGTTCCTGAAGACCGCATCCGTATGCGCCCTGATTGCCGGTCTTTTGTCCCCTCTTGGCCAAGCAGCGGCGGCAGCCGAGGCGACGGCCGCCAACGACTACTGCGGCAGCCAGTGCTCCGACATCCTGCCGCCCGGCGAGAACGGCAACGCCACCCTCGCCCAGATCCTCCTCAACCAGGCCTTCGGCTCCCAGCCCGAGCACGCCGAGGACCAGCTCGGCCCCTACGCCAACCTGGCCAAGGGCTACTCCTCGCTCACCAACGCCACCATCAACACCTTCTTCAACGACGCCTCGTTCGGCGTGGCCTCCGATCAGGTCGCCTCCACCCTCAGCCCGGCCGGCCGCACCGACGTGACGATCGTCCGCGACAAGAAGACGGGTGTGCCACACATCACCGGTACCACCAGATACGGCACCGAGTTCGGCGCCGGCTATGCGGCGGCCCAGGACCGGCTGTGGCTGATGGACGTCTTCCGCCACGTCGGACGCGGCCAGCTGACCACCTTCGCCGGCGGCGCCCCCTCCAACCAGGGCCTTGAGCAGCAGTTCTGGCGCAACGCCCCCTACAGCGAGGCCGACCTCCAGGCCCAGATCGACAACGCCGTGGCCAACAACGGCACCCGCGGCCAACAGGCGCTCGCCGACGCCAACGCCTACCTCGCCGGCATCAACGCCTACATCGACGCCTCCGACAGTGGCCGCTACTTCCCCGGTGAGTACGTCCTGACCGGCCACAAGGACTCCGTCACCAACGCCGGCACCATCGACCACTTCAAGCTCACCGACCTGGTCGCGCTGGCCTCCGTCATCGGCGCCCTGTTCGGTTCCGGCGGCGGTGGCGAGGTCAACAACGCGATATCGCTGCTGGCCGCCCAGGAGCAGTACGGCGTGACGAAGGGCACCGAGGTCTGGGAGTCCTTCCGCGAGCGCAACGACCCCGAGGCGGTCCTCACCGTCCACAACGGCGAGAGCTTCCCGTACGCCACCAAGCCCGCCACCCCGCAGGGCCAGGCCCTCCCCGACGCCGACTCCGTGTCCACCGAGCCGCTGGTCTACGACCCGACCGGCACCGGCGGCGACCAGAGCGCCTCGGCGGCAGCCGCCACGGCGACCGCGAACGCCCTCACCTCCGCCAAGCGCGGCATGTCCAACGCCCTCGTGGTGAGCGGCAAGTACACCGCGAGCGGCCACCCGGTCGCCGTCTTCGGCCCGCAGACCGGCTACTTCGCTCCCCAGCTGCTCATGCTCCAGGAGATCCAGGGCCCGGGCATCAGCGCCCGCGGCGCCTCCTTCGCGGGTCTGAGCATGTACGTCGAACTCGGTCGCGGCCAGGACTACGCGTGGTCCGCCACCACCTCCGGCCAGGACATCATCGACAGCTACGCCGTCGAGCTGTGCCAGGACGACTACCACTACCTGTACCACGGCACCTGCACGGCCATGGAGAAGATCGAACAGAAGAACTCCTGGGCCCCGACCACGGCCGACGGCACCGCCGCCGGCTCGTACACCATGCGGGTCTGGCGCACCAAGTACGGCCCGGTGGAGTACCGCGCGACCGTCGGCGGCAAGAAGGTCGCCTACACCACCCTGCGCTCCTCGTACATGCACGAGGCCGACTCGATCATCGGCTTCCAGATGCTGAACGACCCGGACTACGTCAAGAGCCCGCAGACCTTCCAGAGCGCGGTGCAGCACATCAACTACACGTTCAACTGGTTCTACGCCGACTCCACGCACACCGCGTACTACAACAGCGGCGACAACCCGGTCCGCGCGAGCGGCGTCGACGCGGAGTTCCCGGTGTGGGCGCAGTCGGCGTACGAGTGGAAGAACTGGAACCCGACGACCAACACCGCCGACTACACGGCGGCTTCGGCCCACCCCAACTCCATCGACCAGGACTACTACATCTCCTGGAACAACAAACAGGCGAAGGACTACACCACCGCGCCCTGGGGCGACGGCTCGGTGCATCGCGGCAACCTCCTGGAGGACCGCGTGAAGAAGCTCGTCGCCGCGGGCGGCGTCACCCGGGCCGCGCTGGTGAAGGCGATGGCCGACGCGGCCCTCGCCGATCTGCGCGCGGAGGACGTGCTGCCCGACCTGCTGAAGGTCATCAACAGCAGTACGGTCACCGACTCCACGGCCGCGGCGGCGGTGACCAAACTCCAGACCTGGCTCACGGCGGGCGGCAAGCGCACGGAGACGTCGGCGGGTTCGAAGGCGTACGCCAACGCGGACGCGATCCGCATCCTGGACGCGTGGTGGCCGCTCCTGGTGGAGGGCGAGTTCAAACCCGGCCTCGGTAGTGACCTGTTCACCGCCTTCCAGGCCAACCTGCCCGTCGACGAGTCCCCGTCGGCCGCGCACGGCCCGACCGGCGCGCACGCGGGCAGCTCCTTCCAGTACGGCTGGTGGTCCTACGTCGACAAGGACATCCGCGCGGTGCTCGGCGAGACCGTGCAGGGGCCGCTGGCGAACAAGTACTGCGGCGGCGGCAGCCTCAGCGCCTGCCGGGACATCCTGATCAGCACCCTGAAGACGGCGGCCGGCAAGACCGCGGCCCAGGTCTACCCGGGTGACGACCTGTGTTCCGCGGGCGACCAGTGGTGCGCCGACTCGATCGTCCAGCGCACCCTCGGCGGCATCAAGCACTACAACATCAGCTGGCAGAACCGGCCGACCTACCAGCAGGTCGTGGAGTTCACCTCACACCGGTGAGCTGAGCGGACGG
>JABFXD010000474.1 GCA_013361925.1 Streptomyces sp.
TGGGCGAAGGCGATGCGGTCGCCGCGCCCCGCGGCCGTCAACGGCCTGGGCAGGGATCTGCGGCACTACATCGCCTTCGAGCAGGCGCTGTGCGTGTACCAGACGGTGATGACGGCGGCGCGTTCCCTGCTCGACTCCTGTGGCGAGCAGCGGCTGGACGAGGCGACGGGGCGGGTGAGCCGGGCCCTGGAGGAAGGGGCGCGGTCGCTCGGCCTCGGCGGCGTTCCGGGCGAGCCCGAGCTCAAGCGGATCCTCTTCCGGTGGCGGGCGGCCAGAAGCGGCGGTCGCGGCCTGTCGTTCAGCGTCAGCAGATGGAGCCAGGACCCGCAGTTCCCCGAGCATCCCGACTTTCCCCGTTCGGCCGTGCGCGAGGCTCTGATCGCGGAGGGCGCGGCACCTTCCAGCCGGGTCTTCAAAGGCACCGGGCATCTGAACTCGGTCGTGCGGGTTCCGGGGGTCGACTTCCCGGTCGTCGTACGACGCAAGGTGGCGAACGTCTGCCGTCGCGAGCGCGGCTTTCTGAGTGAGCACGCCGTGCTGCGGGCCATCGAGCGGTCCGGGGCCGCCGTGGCGGCGCCGAGGTTCCTGGCTCTGGGGTCGAGCTATGAGGGGGAACCTTTCGCCATCCACACTTACGAAGGGCCGCAGGACACGGACCAGCCGCCCAACCACCCCGTGCACGGCCTGTTGCCCCACGAGGCGGACGGGCTGGTGAACCAGCTCCACGCCCTGACCGCCGTGGACTACAAGCAGCTCGACCCGGCCGCGGGCCAGGGCGACTTCTATCCCTGGCTGAGCGAACAACTGGTCCTGCTCGTAGGCGGGCTGCCGAAGGAGTCCCAGCAGCTGGCCCGGATCCTCGGGCTGCCCAGCGCCCCGCGCCTGCGCGAGATCCTGACCCGGCACCGGGTGAGCCACCGCACGCCGACCCTGCTGCACGGGGACCTGAACCCGTGGAACCTGGTGCGCCGCCCCGGCAAGCGGGCCCTGACGATCATCGACTGGGAAATGGCCGTCGTCGGCGACCCGCTCTACGACCTCGTCCGGCACATGCATCTCACCCCGACCCGGCCGGAGATCCGCGAGCGCATGTTCCGTCGTTGGTCGAGCCTGCTGTCCCCCGAGCACACCGTCGCCTGGGAGCGGGACTGGGACGTCTATCGCTGGATCGAGATCGTGCGCTCCGCCTACATCGACCTCGACCGCCTGGTCACCGGCGCGAGCCTGGACGCCCCCAACGTCCGCCGGGCGCTGGACTCCTACGCGATGACACTGGCGGCGGCGACGGCATCCCTCGGTCTCCCGGCGCGCGCGACGGCCAGTCCGCACCTGGCCCGGGCGTTCGCGTAGCTCCTCCTCGCAAGGTGACTCACACCTCCAGCACCACCTTCCCCACCACCCCCCGCCCCTCGATCCGCGCATGCGCCTCCCCAGCCCGCTCCACCGGAAACACCGCCCCGATCACCACCCGCAACCGCCCCGCCGCGGCCTCGTCCAACGCCCGCGCCATGAGCCGTCGCACCTCCGCCGGCCCGAACTGCACGTCCCCGATGCCGAACACCTTGATGCCCCGCCGCTCGGCCTCGGCCGCGTCGACGGTCGCGAAGCCGCCGGTCGGCGCGCCGTGGGCCGAGAACCGTCCGCCGTCCGCCGTCAAGGCGAGGGCCGCCGCACCCAGTTGGCCGCCCACCCCATCCAGGACCACGTCCGCCCCGTCCCGGCCCACCGCCTCCCGCACCCGTTCTCCACCCATCGCCTCCCGCGCCCCGTCCCGGCCCATCGCCTCCCGCACCGGTTCTCCACCCAGTGCCTCCCGCACCCCGTCCCCACCCATCGCCTCCCGCGCCCCGTCCGCGCCCAGCGCCTCCCGCACCCGTCCCAGCCAGTCGTCGTCCGTGATGTCCACCGCGGCCGTGGCCCCCAACTCCCTTACCAGTGCCAGCTTTTCCGCACCCCGGGCCAGGGCCGTCACCCGGGCGCCACGGGACCGCGCCAGCTGGACGAGCAGCGTGCCCATCCCGCCCGACGCGCCCAGGACGAGCACCTGGTCGTCGGCGGTGACGGCGGTCAGGTCCAGCAGGCCCGTCGCCGTGACGCCGTCGTGGACCAGGGCCGCCGCGGTGAGGAGGTCCAGGCCGGCCGGGACGGGCGTGAGGGAGGTGACCGCCGCCGTGGCCTTGGACGCGTAGCTGCCGGTGACGTGGGAGACGACGCGGCGGCCCAGCCAGGCGCCGTCCACGTCCGGACCCACCGCGGCGACGACTCCGGACACGCCGCCGCCGGGGACGTACGGCGGTGTCGTCGGGAAGTACTCGCGGCCCCAGCCCGTGCGCAGCTGCGTCTCCACGAAGATCGTGTCCGCGTACGCGACCTCGATCAGCACCTCGCCCCGGCCGGGGACCGGGTCCGGGAGGTCCACCGGGACCAGCATCTCCGGGCCGCCGAACCCCTGCACCTGTGCCGCTCGCATGATCTGCCCCCATCGTTCGTCGTCGATGTGTCCGTGCGGGCCAGTCTTCGACCTCGACCGGACTTGAGGTCAAGGGCGCCGGGCAGGGGCATCGAGGGGTCTGTGCCGCGGCGCCCTTACGCTCGACCCCATGGACGAGATCGGGCTGCGCGAACGCAAGAAACAGCGGATGTACGAGACGGTCTCCGAGATCGCGATCCGGCTCTTCCTGGAGAAGGGCTACGACGCCGTCTCGGTCGCCGAGATCGCCGCCGCGGCCGAGATCTCCAAGCCGACCCTCTTCCGCTACTTCCCGGCGAAGGAGGATCTCGTCTTCCATCGCATCGCCGACCACGAGGACGAGGCCGCGCGGGTGGTGCGGGAGGGGCGGGGAGCGCCGCTGGAGGCGTTGCGGCAGAACTTCCTGGAGGGGGTCGCGCAGGCCGATCCCATCACCGGGGTCAGCGATCACCCCGCCGTCCGCGCGTTCTACGAGCTCCTCTACGGCACGCCCGCGCTCGTCGCCCGTATGTACGTCCACCTCGAACGTTCCGAGGAGGCCCTCGCCGCGGCCCTCGGCGGTGACCTCGACGCACGGCTGGCGGCCGGGCAGATCATCGCCGTACGCCGCGTCCTCGCTCAGGAGAACTGGCGGCGGATCGGAGCGGGGGAGTCCGTCGACGCGGTGCGGGCGGTGGCCCTCGCGGACGCCGAGCGGGCGTTCGATCTGCTGGAGGCGGCGTTGCCGCGGTACTCCTAGGCCCGGCCCAGGAGCGGGTGATACTCGGTAAAAAAATTAACTCGGTTACGTTATGCCGGTAGGCTCGGTCCCATGACCTCACCCCACCCGGCCGCCCTCCCCTCCCTCCACGCTCTCCCCACCCTCCCCCTCGAATGCGCCCACCACGACACCTGCCGCGCCGCCCTCGCCGCCATGGTGGACGGCGCCCAGGAGCAGGTCGTCGTCGGTGAGAACGTCTCC
>JABFXD010000178.1 GCA_013361925.1 Streptomyces sp.
AGCACGATCGCCTCGTCCACGTCGTGCGTGACCAGCAGCACCGACGGCCGGTGCCGCTCCCACAGCTCCCGCAGCAGGACGTGCATCTTGATCCGGGTCAGCGCGTCCAGCGCCCCGAACGGCTCGTCCGCGAGCAGCAGTTCGGGCTCCCTGACCAGCGACCGGGCCAGCGCCGCCCGCTGCGCCTCCCCACCCGACAGCTCGCTCGGCCAGGCCCGCTCCCGCCCCCCGAGCCCCACCTCCTCAAGAGCGGCCCGCCCCTTGTCCTCGCCATCGGTGCCCAGCAGTACGTTGTCCAGGACCCGGCGCCAGGGCAGCAGCCGCGAGTCCTGGAAGACCACGGACATCCGCTCCGGGGCGGTGAGCCGGCCGCTCCCGGTCACCTGGTGGTCGAGGCCCGCGACGGCCCGCAGCAGCGTGCTCTTGCCGGAGCCGCTGTGCCCGAGGAGGGCGACGAACTGTCCGGCCGGGATGTCGAGGTCGATGCCGTCGAGGACGGTGCGCCCGTCGAACGACCGGGTGAGACCGCGGAGTTGGACGGCGGGGCGGGTCAGTTGCTCAGTGTGCGTCGCCATGACAGCACCCTCCTTTCGATGAGGCGGACCGCGCTGTCGGAGGCGAGGCCGAAGACGCCGTAGACGACGAGACCGACGAGGATGACGTCCGACTGGCCGTAGTTCTGGGCCTGGAACATCAGATAGCCGAGGCCGCTGGTGGCGTTGATCTGTTCCAGGACGACCAGGCCGAGCCAGGAGCCGGTGACGCCGAGCCGGAGTCCCACGAAGAATCCGGGCAGCGCGCCGGGGATGACGATCTGCCGGACGAACTGGAACCGGTTCAGCCCCTGCACCTCGGCGAGTTCGACGAACCGGCTGTCGATGCCGGACAGCGCGGCATGGGTGTTGAGGTAGATCGGGATGTAGACGACGATCGCGATGATGGCGATCTTGAAGGTCTCGCCGATGCCCAGCCAGAGGATGAACAGCGGGATCAGACCGAGGGTGGGGATCGCCCGGTTGAGGTTCACCGTCCCGTCGATCAGCGCCTCCCCGACCCGGCTGAGCCCCGCCGCCAGCGCCAGCGCGACCCCGGCGACCAGCCCGATCGCGAAGCCGGACGCGGCCCGCTGGAGCGAGGTCAGGATGTCGGTGCGCAGGGTCCCGTCGGTCCACAGATGGGCGCCGGTCTCCAGGACCGTCCAGGGCGCCGGGATCGCGGCGGTGTCCAGCCGGCCCGCGGCCGAGGCGGCGGCCCACAGGGCGAGCAGGAGGACGGGGCCGACGAGGCGGGCGGCGGGCAGCCGCTTGCCGGGGGACAGGCTGCGGCGCCGGCGCCGTACCGTCTCCGGGGTCTGTGCGACGACCGGAGCCGTCGCCGTCGTGGTCACAGCGCTCACTTGCGGTACTCCTCTGCTACGGACTTCGCGGCGATGCCCTCGAAGCGGTGGTCGAACAGCGAGGCCACGTCGAACTTCTTCACGAAGCCGCCCTCCGCCAGCAGATCGGCGGTCTCCTGCTCCCATTTGATGGCCTCGCCCCAACTCGGCGGGAAGAGCGGCTTGTTGGCGAGCGCGGTGATTCCCTGGGCCTGCGCGAGGGTCAGGTTCTGCGTCTTGACGTAGAACTCCTCGTTCCAGACGTCGGGGTTCTCGTACGTCCAGACCTGGCCCTTCGCCCAGAACGGGATGTACGCGGCGACCGCGGCGGCCTTCGCCTCGTCGTTCAGCACGGAGGCCGGCGCCCACAGCAGGTTGAGCAGGTCGACCACGTCCGTGGTGATGACCCGGGCGCCCTTCGCCTCGTACTGCGAGAGATAGGCGGGCGACTGGGTGTTGCCGAGCGGGGCGATGTCCACCTGGCCCGACTGGAGGGCGGTGAGGAACTGGTTGCTGGTCAGCGGGACCAGCTTCACGTCGTCGTAGGCGAGGCCCGCCTTCTTCAACGCCCGCAGCAGCACGACCCCTTGGGCCTGCCCCTGGGAGAAGGCGAGCTTCCTGCCCCGGAAGTCCTCGACCGTCCTGATGTCGCTGCCGGGCTTGGTGGCGAAGACGTAGTTGGGCTTGCGGGTGAGGTTGATCGCGACGATCTTCGCGTCGAAGCCCTGGTAGTGCGCCTGGATCGGCGGAATACCCGCGTTGTTGGCGAGGTCCAGGGACTTGGCGCGGAAGGCGTTGATCACATCGGGGCCGGCCCCGATGTTGACCCAGCTGGACACCTTGAACGGCAGTTCGCCCAACTTGGCCAGCTTGAACTGGAGTTGCTGGGTGTCCTGATACGAGGCGACCTTCAGGGCCGTCCCCGCCGGGACCTTGTCGGCGAGCGGCGCGGTCGAGGCGCCCTCACCGCCGGTGGCGGCACTGGACTCGGCGCAGCCGCTCAGCCCCGCGACACCGGCCGCGGCGCCGAGGACGGAGGTGAGGAAGAGTCGCCGGTCTATGCCGGACGTACGGGAAAAAGGCATGGGAGGACTCCCTGAATTGGTGCAGGGGAAACATGAAAGACACGGAAAAACGCGGCGGGAAATAAATTCACGCGGCGGAAACGAGCGCGTCACACGGGGCAGGGTGTCAGCAACAGAAGGCGCGACAGTGCAGGTGAGGGCTCATGAACACGATGCTCGCGGCCATACGGAAGCCCTGTCAACATTCGGAGTTTCTGAATTAAATAGCCTCAGGTGACGCGGTCAGCGGATCCCGGTAGAGCACGTCCAGGGCCACCGCACCGCCCGCCACCGCGAGCACCGAATCCGGGAAACTCGTCGGGATCACCGACCCCGCCCGGCCGGCCCCCACCTCCACCCGCAGCGCCGCGAGGCAGTCCTCCCGATGGATCGCGCCGACCTCGGTGACGACGACGGCCTCCGGATTGAGGATGTCCAGCAGCAGCCCCGCCGCCCGGCCCGTCATCCGCGACCGCTCCACCAGCAGCCGTACGGCCACCGGATCGCCGTCCGCCGCCGCCCGCACCAGGTGCATCGGGTTCACCCCGGCGATCACCCCGGCCGCCCGCGCCCTGCGGCACAACGTCCGTTCGCTCAGCTCGGCCTGGAGGCAGCCGGTCCGCCCGCACTCGCAGGGCTCGGTACCGCCCGGCACCGGCAGATGGGCGATGGCGCCCGCCTGGGAGCGCGGCCCGTGATGCACCTCGTCATGGGTGGCGAACGCCGCGTCGACCACATTGCCGACGAACAGATGCAGCACGCTGAGGCTGCCGCGCGCCCGCCCGAAGAGCCGCTCCGCGTTCACCAACGCCCGCGCGTGCCCGTCCACATGGACCGGCAGCCCGGTGCGCGCGCCGATCAGCTCCCGCACCGCCACGTCCCGCCAGCCGAGCAGCTGATGCTCGACGACGGTCCCGGTGTCCCGGTCCACCCAGCCGCCGGCCGCGAAGCCGACGCCGAGCGGCCGGCAC
>JABFXD010000851.1 GCA_013361925.1 Streptomyces sp.
TCGTACCGGAACTCCCTGCTGGAGGAGGGAGTTGAGGGCCGCGATCGCCGCCGGGTCGTCCAGGCGCAGGCTCAGGTCGCCGTGCGGGGCGACCCGGCCGACGGCCGTCGCCTCACGTACGGATCGCAGCGGGAGGCCCGTGAGCCGCGCCGACGGCACTGCCGTCACCTCGGCGCCCCACAGCCGGCCCAGGCTCCAGCCCGAGATGTCGTACATCACCGACACCTTGTCGCTGATGTCCCGGCCGTCCGCCAACAGGACGTTCGCGAGGCCGCGCTTGGGCTGGTGCATGTCGACGACGTACGAGCCCTTCGGGTACGTCCGACCGGTCAGGTGGACGGGCTTGGTGGCGCGGGTGACCTGGACGTCGTTGGCGAGGAGGTGGTCCACCAGGCGGGCGGCGGCGGTCGTGCCCGCGGGGATGACGTAGGCGCGGGGGAAGGTGGTGGTGTAGACGTCCTCCGGGCCGATCCCGGGTACGCCCGGCACCGTTTTCTCGGACACCGGCACCTGCGCCGCGCCGGCCGCCCCGCGCCGGAAGACCTCGATCTGGTCGGCGACGAGTGACGTCCGGTGCGTCTGCACGAAGTCGAGCGTGGCCCGGATCGCGGCGCCCGCCACGGCCGTGTTGATGGCCGAGCGGCGGCGGAGTTCCTCGACGGGGAGGTTGGTGTAGGCCGAGTTGTTCACCTGGAGCGGGATCTCGACCGTGTGCGCGGCGACCGTGCCGTGGAAGGCCGCGTACTGCGGGGTGAAGATCGGCGGCCAGTCGTCCCAGCCCTCCTGCTGGTCCCGGAAGGGGATCTGGGCCGGGTCCACCCCGTCCTTCGCGGGCGTGTAGCCGAGGCCGTTGACGGCGGCCTCCATGCCGAGGGCGTTGGCGTAGGTGTTCTTGAGGAAGAGGTCGTACTCGTAGTTCTCGCCGTGCGGGGGAGTGGTGGGCTCGATGAGGGTGCCGTTGACGTACCCGTGCAGATCGAGCATGACGGCCGGCTGCTTGTCGATCTCGATCCGCCGCATCGCCCGTGTCTCGGGCTGGGAGGCGGTGACGAAGTCCCGGTTCAGATCGAAGCCGTTGGCGTTCGCGCGGGTCCCGGCGATACGGCCGTCGGGGTTGGCGGTGATGTTGAAGTACAGGCGTGTGTGGGCGAGCAGGTCCGCCGTGCGCTTGTCCTTGGCGGTGGCCAGCTGCTCGATGAGGTTGAGGGAGGCGTCGGTGCCCTCCCACTCGTTGCCGTGGATGTTGTTGTTGAAGTAGACGGGGGCTTTGTAACTCGCCTTGATCTCAGCGGATTTGGCGGCCGTCGCCGGGGCGTTCTCGATCAGCTCGCGCATCCGCTCCTGGGCACGGGCCTCGCGGGCGGTCTCCGGGGCGGTCACGGTGACGAGATAGAGGCGGTGCCCGCCGGCCGACGTCCCGGTCACCTCGACACTCACCCGGTCACCGAGGGCCTGGAGCGCGTTCAGCTTCGGAGCGATCGCGTGGTACGGGGTGAGGCCGAGCTTGAGGGACTTGTCGGCGGGGTTCTCGGGGTCGGGGGAGAGGACCTGCTCGCGCGGATAGCCGGTGATCGGGGCGCTGGTGGAGGCTTCGTCGGCGAGGGCCCGCCGGGCGGCGCTCGCCGGGGCCCGGGCGGCGTGCGCGTCGAGGGCGGGCTCGTGCCGGGTGGGGGCGGGCGCGGGGTCCGCCCCGGCCGACTGCGGGGTGAGGAGCAGGGACCCCGCCACGGTCAGGGCGAGGGCGGCGATCAGTACGGGTCTCGCAGGGGCGGTTCTCGTGATGCGCACGGGTCGTACCTCCTCCGGGAGCTTCCTGAGATCGGTACGGCGACATGTACCTGTTCGACTCAACCGGAACAAGAGGGAGTTGGTGTCACGGATGCCCCGGATGGCGCATCCCGCCGCCCCCGGACGGGGCATGCTGAGGGCGAACGAGCCGAGGACGAGGAGAGCCACCCATGGCAACCATCCCTTCGCTCCCCAGCAGGGACGACGTACTGCGCATGGCCCGCAGCACGACGGACATCACCGGCCAACTCCTGGACACCGCCGGGAACATCACCCGGATCGCGATCAACACCTTCGACCCGAGGGACGGTTCGGGCCAGGAGGTGCTCCGGGTCCTGCGGCGGACCACGGCCGAACTGGCGGAGGCGAGCGCGTCGCCCCAGGCGCAGGAGGCGTTCTACCGCATCGTCGACACCCTGACCCGCCTCGGCACCAGCGGCGCCCCGCTGGCCGCCCACCCCGTCAGCGCACCGGCCCAGGCCCTGCTCACCGCGCTGGGCGACAGCCTGCTGCCGGTGCTGGACGCGGTGGAACCGGCGGTGGAGGAGTTCGCGACGGCGCTCGGAGAGCTGGTGGAGGCCATGTCCCCGCTGCTGCCCGCGACGGCGGGCCTCACCGCCGGCGCCCTGCTCGCCCTCACCCCGCTCATCCGCGCCGCGGCGGACGTCCTGCGCGACTCGTCCCCCGAGCTCCGTCGTATCGCCGACGCGTTGACCGCCGCCCTGGCCCCGCTGATGCCGCTCCAGGTGGCCCTCGCCGAACGCGCGGCAGCGGCGGGAGCGGGCGTCGTCCGAGCCTCCCTCCAGCCCCTCGCCGACCTCACGGAGGCAGCCGCGGCGACGACCAAGGCCGCCGGACCGGTGCTGGTCGCGGGCGAGGAGCTGTTGGTGGCCGGCCTGGAACACCTCCAGCCGGCCCTGCTGGCCGGCGCCTCCCGGGCGGGCCGGGTGGCGCGGGCGGCGGCGGTACGGGTGTCAGCGGCGGTGAGTCCGGCGGCGGAGCCGGGGGTGGTGGTGTCGGTGGCGGCCGTGTGAGCTCAAGGGCGGCGCACGCGACCGCGGAACCTGATCCGGTCGCCCGATAGAGTGCGGCCATGCGCGATCTTGGGGTGGGGTTCAGGTATCTCCTGAAGGGCCAGCGGTGGGTGGCCCGGCACGGCAAGCAGTACGAGTTCGGGCTGATTCCGGGACTTATCACCCTCGTTCTCTACGGGGCGGCCCTGGTGTCGCTCGCGATCTGGGGCGATGACTTCGTCGGGTGGGCGACGCCGTTCGCCGACGACTGGTCGAGCCCCTGGCTGGGTCTCTTCCGCGGTTTCCTCACGGTCGTGCTGTGGGCGCTCGCCCTGCTCCTCGCGGTCCTCACCTTCACCGCGGTCACGCTCCTGATCGGCCAGCCCTTCTACGAGAGCCTGTCGGAGAAGGTCGACCGTGACGTGTCCCCGGACGGGACCGCCCCCGAGTCGAACCTCCCCCTCTGGCGGGAGCTGTGGATCTCGGCGCGCGACAGCCTCCGCATCCTCGCCCGCGCCCTGCTGTGGGGCGTCCTGCTCTTCGCCCTCGGCTTCATCCCGTTCGTCGGGCAGACGGTCGTCCCCGTCCTCGGCTTCTTCGTCACCGGCTTCTTCCTCACCGAGGAACTCGTCGCCGTGGCGATGCAGCGCCGAGGCGTCGAACTCCGCGACCGGCTCGCCCTGTTGCGTTCCCGCAAGACCCTGGTCTGGGGCTTCGGCACACCCCTGGGCCTGGCCTTCCTGGTCCCGTTCGTCGCGGTGTTCCTGATGCCGGGCGCGGTCGCGGGCGCCACCCTCATGGCCCGCGAGCTGCTGGGCGAGGAGACGCTGGACGACTCCAACGACGCAGAGGAAGTCACCTCTTGACCGAGATACTCGCCGTCGCCGTCATCACCGTCCTGGCCGTCATCGCCCCCGGCGCCGACTTCGCCATGGTCGTCCGCAACAGCTACCTCCACGGCCGCCGCACCGGTGTGCTCGCCGCGACCGGCGTCGCCGCCGGCGTCCTGGTCCACGTCACCTACACGATGCTCGGCGTGGGCCTGCTGATCGCCTCCTCCACCTTCCTGTTCACGATCATCAAGCTGGTCGGTGCCGCCTACCTCGTCTACATCGGCGTCCGCACCTTCCGCGCCCGCGGCGAGGTGGAGGTGGACCTGGAGACCCAGTCGGACCTCACCCCGCTCCAGGCCCTGCGCTCCGGCTTCCTCACCAACGTCCTCAACCCCAAGACGACCCTCTTCGTCGTCTCGACCTTCGCCCAGGTCGTCAGCCCCGGCACCCCGGTCTACCAGCAGGTGGGCTACGGCCTGTTCATGTCGCTGGCCCACCTGCTGTGGTTCGGCGTCGTCGCGGTCTTCTTCTCGCACGACCGGATGCGCACCCTGATGCTGCGCGGCCAGAAGATCCTCAACAAGGTGATCGGTTCGGTCCTGGCCGGCCTCGGCATCAGCCTCGCGTTCGCTCCGTCGCACTGACGGCGACCGTCAGGATCGCCCTCACCTGCGCGATGATGTCGAGCCGGTTCGCCACGAACTCCGGGTCGGTCACCTCGGTGGTGTTCCCCGCCCCGAACTGCAACACAGGCGTGTGCACATGCCCGCCCGGCAGGGTGTCGTGCAGCCCGAGCCGGTCCCGCAACAGCGTGGCCCGGTAGGCGATCTCGTTGGACAGATAGTTCCCGCCGCCCCCGGCCCGGGCCGTCGACCCCTCCGTCGGCCCGTCCGGACGGTCGACCGGATCGGTCGCTCCGGCCGGTATCTCGGTCACGCTCGTGTTGTCGTAGACGGGGAACCGGCCGGTGGTCGCGGCCACGATGTCCTTGTACGGCAGGGTCGTCGTCGTCCACTGCGGCTGCGAGGCCGGGTCGGCGACCGGCACGGTCTCCGTCCGGCTCACGTTCTCGTTGTCCGGGAACCCGCCCCGCCAGGCCCCGTTGGTCCGCTCGACGTCGAACCGCCCGACCCGCCCCTGACTGACGGTCGTGAACAGATCGACCTTCTTCAGGTACGGCCGCAGCGACCGTTCCACCGTCCCGTCGGCGAAGTCCTGCCACCGCACCGGGAACATGGCGGTCTCCACCCGCGCGGGCCCGTCAGCCGTCCGGATCACGGTCCCGTCCAGCGCGAGCGCGGTCGCCCCGGACGGGTTGGAGATCCGGATGTCCCGGTCGAGGGTGAACGGATCGAACCCGGTGACGAGGACGCGCTTGTGGGGGCCCTTGGGGTAGTGGATGTCGGTCTGCCCGCGAGAGGTCCGCTCCAACTGGTCGAGCAGAGCAGCGCGTTGGGCCTCATTGAGCCCGAACTCCGGCTCCCAGCCCCGCACCTCCCTGGTCATCCCCAACCGCGCCCAGTACAGCGGCCGATCATCGTCCCGACTCAGATCCCCACCCGCGGGCCCCCGCCCCTGCGCCCGGTCGACGGCCCGCTCCCACAGAGCCGATCCTTCGCGTACGACGATCCGGCGGGCCTGCGCATAGCTGTGCGCCGAGCCGAGCGCCCGCGCGAACTCCGGTGCCACGGAGTCGAATCCGGACCGCCGGAGAATCTCCTGCGGCACCGCGCTGCCGAGCCGCTGCTCCTCGACGGTGGCCGGTGCGGCGGCGGTGGCTTGCGGCGCGGCGGTGAGCCCGGCTGCGAACAGGGTGAACCCGAGGGCCATGGTCCGAACACGTAGGGAAGTCACGGGAGTTCAGCCTCCATCTGGTTGTGACGCCGTGGGGTCAACGCCCCGAGGGGCGCGGGGCTGCATCGATTTGCGGCTCCGCCGCGTGGGCGCGACCAGCCCCCCACCGGCCCGCAGATCATCACTGCCCCCCACCCCCCACAACAATCCGCCCCACCCCCTCCCGCAACGCCGACACGAACGCCTCCACCACCGGCGCCACCACCCGCCCCCGAACCGTCGCCGCATACACCGCCCGCGCCGGCCCCCCGTCATCCACCACCGGCACCAGCGCGACATCCGCCCGCACCGACCCCGCCGCCAGCGCCGGCACCAACGTCACCCCAAGCCCCGCCGCCACATACCCCTGCTTGGCCGTCCACTCGGCGACGACATGCGCGACCCGAGGCCGGAACCCCTCCCTCAGGGCCGCGTCCAGCAGCGTCCCCTCCGGACGCGCGCTCCCCGAGATCCACTCCGCGTCGGCGAACCGCCCGAGCCGCACCGGCCCACCGCCCGCCAGCGGATGGTCGGCGGGGACGGCGACATACAGGGACTCGTCGAGGAGATGACGAAGGTCGTACGACTCCAGCGGCGGACGGCCCGTCGTCGAGACGACCGCCAGGTCCAGATGGCCGGCGCTGAGCCGCTCCAGAAGCCCGGGCGTGAGGCCCTCCTCCCGAGAGACCCGCACCTTCGGATGCCGGACCCGGAACGCGGCCAGCGCCTGTGGCACCAGCGCCGCGTCGGCCGTCGCGAACGCCCCGAACCGCAGCCGCCCGCCCGCGAGTTCACGCAGGGACGCCAACTCACGCCCGGCCCCGCGCAGCGCCTCGGCGACGGCCTCCGCGTACGGCACGAGGACGCGACCGGCCTCGGTGAGCCGGACACCCCGCGGGAGCCGGTCGAAGAGCGGGGCGCCGCCCAGCGCCGTCTCCAGCGAGGAGATCTGCCGGGACACCGCGGACTGGGTCCAGCCGAGGCTCCGCGCGGCGACCGTGAACGAGCCCTGCCGGGCGACCTCCAGGAAGACCCGCAGCCAGACGGTCGAGAGATCGAGCGTCTCGAATTCATGCGACTTC
This sequence comes from Streptomyces sp., assembly GCA_013361925.1. Classification (GTDB taxonomy): domain Bacteria; phylum Actinomycetota; class Actinomycetes; order Streptomycetales; family Streptomycetaceae; genus Streptomyces. The sequence goes on from JABFXD010000851.1 coordinate 6,550, forward strand.
GGCATGGCAGCCATGCTAGACATTCGCTTGTCGCATCCATCGGCCGCCGCATAGCGTCGTCGCCATGGAGCACATCGCATTCCTGGGCCTCGGACACATGGGCGCCCCCATGGCCCGCCGACTCCTCGCCGCGGGCCACCCGTTGACCGTCTGGAACCGCACCGCCGAGAAGACCGCGCCCCTCGTCGCCGACGGTGCCGTCGCGGCCACGTCGCCCGCCGACGCCGTACGGGACGCCGACGTCGTGATCACGATGCTGGCCGGGCCGGAGGCGCTCGACGCGGTCGCCGAGGCCGTGGCGGACGCCCTGCGTCCCGGCACCTGCTGGATCGACATGTCCACCGTCGGGCCCGACGCCGTACGCCGCCTCGACCGGTTCACCGGGGTCTTGGTCGTCGACGCCCCGGTCATGGGCAGCACCGACAAGGCCGGCGCGGGCACGCTCGGCATCCTCGCGGGCGGCGACACAACCCGCGTCGAGCATGTCCTCGCCCACCTCGGCACCGTCACCCGTACCGGCCCCCTCGGCTCCGGCGCCGCCCTCAAGCTGGTCCTCAACGCGTCCGTCATCAGCGGCATCGCCGTCGTCGCCGAGGCGCTGCGGCTCGCCGACGCTCTCGGCCTGGACGAGGAGACCACCCGGACCGCCCTCGCGAACGGCCCGCTCGCCGGAGTCGTCGCCCGCACCTTCGCCGAGGACGTCCACTTCGACACGGCGCTCGCGGTCAAGGACCTCGCCCTGGCCGTGGACGCGGCCGAACTGCCCACCACCGAGACCGCGTTGCGGCTCTACCGGAAGATCGCCGCACCCGGCGAGGACATCTCCCGAGCCGCCGCCCGCATCCGCACCACCCTCAGCTGAAGGAACCCCGTGAAGATCACCCTCGGCAACCCGGCCTGCGCACCCCAGCCGCTGAGCCCCTACTACTCCCAGGTCGCCCGGGTCGAACAGCCCGACGGCAGCGCCCTGTTGTTCCTCTCCGGCCAGATCGCCGACGGCGACACCCTCGCCGAGCAGAGCCGGGGCGTCTTCGAGACCATCGAGGCGCTGCTGAAGGCGCACGGCGCCACGCTCGCCGACGTCATCAACATCCGGACCTATCTGACGGACATCGGCCGCCTCGACGAATACGGCGCCGTGCGAAGGGAGTTCCTCACCGGCACCCCGCCCACCAGCATGACCTTCGAGGTGCCGCGCCTGTTCCGGGAGGAGGCCCAGGTCGAGGTGGAGGTCGTGGCCGCGGTGCCCGCCCCGGAGTGATCCCTTCCGGGTGATACTGCCGCCCATGAAGACGACGAACCTGGGCGTGCTCTTCCTCATCGAACTGGGCGCCCTGGCGGCCGTCGGCTACTGGGGCTTCACCCGCGCCGTGGCGACCCCGCTCACCTGGCTGTTCGGCCTCGGCGCCCCGGCCGTACTCATCGTGCTGTGGTCGCGGTTCGGTTCCCAGAAGGCCCCGTACAAGACCCGAGGTGCGGTCCGGGTCGGTTTCGAACTGCTCTGGTTCGGGGCGGGCGTGGCCGCGCTGTCCGCCGCCGGGGCCGTCGGCTGGGCCGTCGCCTTCGCTGTCGTGTGCGCGGTGAGCAAGAGCCTCGCCGTCATCTGGCGCCAGTAGCCGGGAGGTTCAGCCCTTCTCGCCCAGCAGCGTGAGGAAGTCCCGGAAGGCGCCCGGCATGTCGACCGACTCCGGGTCCAGCAGCCACTGGTACTGAAGTCCGTCCATCACCGCCACCAGCAGCGGTGCCGTGCGCTCGGGCGTCAGCCCGTTCGGCAGCAGGTCGCCGTACTCGGCGCGCAGCACCGCCGCCATGTTCTCCCGCACCTTCGCATAGCGCTCGGTGAAGTAGCCGCGCGCCGGGTGGCCTTCGGTGACGCTCTCGCCGAGCAGCGCCGAGAAGGTCTGGATGATGCCGGGCCGCATCGCGTTGTACTCCACGAGCGAGACGAGCAGATCGACCCGCCACTGGGTGTCCGGCACCGCGTCCCACTGGTCCCGCTCGGTGAGCACGGCGACCAGCAGAGCGTCCTTCGTCGGGAAGTGGTGCAGCAGCCCCTGCTGGGTCAGTCCGACCCGCTCGGCGACGGCGGCGAGGCTGGCCGCCCGGTAGCCGCGCTCGGCGATCACCTCCAGGGCCGCCCGCACGATCTCCGCGCGCCGCTCCTCGCTCCTGACCCTGGCGTTCATGAACTCACCGTACGACATGACCGTATGGCAAATATAACGTAGAGATAACGAAACCTACCGACCTACAGGTAGGGGGTGCACGATGGAGGGACCGCACGGACCAGAACCCAGGAGGACCCCATGGCGGGCACCCACTCCCTCACCCCGGCCGACCAGGCCCGCGAGGCGGCCGTAGAAGCCGCCCTCGGCAAGCTCGACCTGGACGCCAAGGCCCGGCTGCTCTCCGGCCAGGACATGTGGACGCTGCCCGCCCTGCCCGAGATCGGTCTGGGGTCCCTCGTCATGTCCGACGGCCCGATCGGCGTCCGAGGCGTGCGCTGGACCGCCGACGACCCGTCGATCGCACTGCCGTCCCCGACCGCCCTCGGCGCCACCTGGGACCCCGAACTCGCCCGCCGCGCAGGCGTCCTGCTCGCCCAGGAGGCCCGCCGCAAGGGCGTCCACGTACTGCTCGCCCCGACCGTCAACCTGCACCGCTCCCCGCTCGGCGGCCGCCACTTCGAGGCCTACAGCGAGGACCCGTACCTGACCGGTCTGATCGGCGCGGGCTATGTGAACGGCGTGCAGTCCGGCGGCGTCGGCACCACCGTCAAGCACTTCGTCGCCAACGACGCCGAGACCGACCGCTTCACCGTCGACAACCTCGTCTCCGAACGCGCCCTGCGCGAGCTGTACCTCAGGCCCTTCGAGCTCATCGTCGAGAACGCCCACCCCTGGGGCATCATGACCGCCTACAACCAGGTCAACGGCGTCACCATGACCGAGCACCACGACCTGGTCAACGGGATCGCGCGCGGCGAGTGGGGCTTCGACGGCTACAACGTCTCCGACTGGATGGCCGCCCGCTCCACCAAGGGCGCCATCGAGGGCGGCCTCGACGTCGCCATGCCCGGCCCGCAGACCGTCTACGGCCCCGCGCTCGCCCAGGCCGTGCGGGACGGCGAGGTCGAGGAGGCCAAGGTCGACGCGGCCGTCCGCAACGTCCTGCGGCTCGCCGCCCGCGTCGGCATCCTGGCGGACGCCGAACCCGTCGTCACCGAACTCCCCGACCCCGTCGACGGCGAGGCCCTGGCCCGCGAGATCGCCCGCCGCGCCTTCGTGCTGGTCCGCAACCAAGGCGCCCTTCCGCTGAGGTCCGGGAGCGTCGCCCTCCTCGGCGCCGCCGCCCGCGACGCCCGCGTCCTCGGCGGCGGCTCCGCCACCGTCTTCCCGGCCCGGATCGTCTCCCCGCTCGACGGCCTCAGCGCGGCCCTGCCCGACCTGACGTACGCCGTCGGCGCCGACCCGAACACCGAACTCGCCGTCGCCGACAAGGGCTTCACCCTGCGCGCCGTCTGCCGGGACGCCGACGGCAACGTCCTCGGCACCGGCTCCGCGCCCAACGGCCAGATCCAGTGGATGGGCGACGACCTGCCCGAGGGCGTCACCCACGACACCCTCCACACCATCGAACTGACCGGCACCTTCACCCCGCGCGACACCGGCACCCACACCTTCGGCATCAAGGGCGTCGGCGCCTTCACCCTCACCGTCGACGGCACCACCTCCTTCGACGACCTCCAGCTCCCCGCCGACACCAGCGACCCCTTCGAGGCCTTCTTCGGCTCCCCGGTGCCCCGCGGCGAGGCCGAACTGACCGCGGGCGAACCGGTCGAGGTCTCCCTCACCCATGTCTTCCAGCTCCCCGAGGACTTCCCCTTCAAGGTCATCGCGTTCGCCCTCGCCCACCAGGAGCCGCAGCGCGACCCCGACGAGCTGATCGCCGAGGCCGTCGAGGCCGCCCGGAACGCCGACACGGCCGTCGTCGTGGTCGCCACCACCGACCGCGTCGAGTCCGAGGGCTTCGACCGCAAGGACATGCGCCTCCCCGGCCGCCAGGACGACCTGGTCCGCGCCGTCGCCGCCGCCAACCCGAACACGGTCGTGGTCGTCAACGCGGGCTCCCCGGTGGAGCTCCCGTGGCGTGACGAGGTCGCCGCCGTACTGCTCAGCTGGTTCCCCGGCCAGGAGGGCGGCGCGGCCCTGGCGGACGTCCTCACCGGCGCCCATGAGCCCGGCGGCCGGCTCCCCACCACCTGGGGCTCCCTGGACGCCGCCCCGGTCACCCAGGTCACCCCGCAGGACGGCCGGCTCCGCTACACCGAGGACGTCTTCATCGGCTACCGCGCCTGGACGAAGGAGGGCCGCACCCCCTCGTACCCCTTCGGCCACGGCCTCGGCTACACCGACTGGGCCTACGAATCCGTCGAGGTCACCGGTACGACCGTCACGGTCCGCGTCCGCAACACCGGCGAGCGCGCCGGCCGTGAGGTCGTCCAGGTCTACCTCGCGCCCACCGAGGCGGGCGACCGCCCGGAACGCGTCCTCGCCGGCTTCGCCGCAGTCGAGGCCGCCCCCGGCGAGAGCGCCGACGTCACGGTCGACATCCCGCGCCGCGCCTTCGAGACCTGGAACGAGGAGGAGGGCGCGTGGTCGTTTGTGAAGGGTTCGTACGAGATCCAGATCGGACGGTCGATCACGGACCGCCGGCTCACCGAGACGATTAACGTCTGATCCGGGACAAGTCTCCCCATGAGCAGCCCCGGCCCGGGACCTGACACCCGGGCCGGGGCAAATGCTTCCCGGGACCTCTGCCGTCCCGGGACCTCAGCGCGTGCCGAACGCGTACACCGTCTCCGAGCGGAACACCTCGCCCGGCCGCAGGACCGTGGTCGGGAACGCGGGCTGGTTGGGGGAGTCGGGGAAGTGCTGGGTCTCCAGCGCGACACCGTCGCAGGGGGCGAAGGGCTCGGGCAGATGGTCGGCGGTGTAGAGCTGGAGCCCGGGTTCGGTGGTCGAGACCGTCAGGACGCGGCCGGAGGAGGGATCGTGCAACTCGGCGACCTCGACGGGGGTGTCCGTCACTCCCTTGTCGAGCACGAAGTTGTGGTCGTAGCCCGACCCGGTCTTGCGCCCCTCCCGGAAGTCGAACCGCCCGCCCGCCACGTCCTCCAGCACCCCCGTCGGGATCAGGTCCGCGTCCACCGGCGTGTACCGGGAGGCGGCCAGCCGCAGCTCATGACCACCCGCGTTCCCGGACCCGGCCAGGTTGAAGTAACTGTGGTTGGTGAGGTTGACGACGGTCGGCGCGTCCGTCGTGGCCTCGTAGGAGATCCGCAGCGCCCCGTCGGCGTCCAGCGCATAGGTCGCGGACACCTCCAGCCGCCCGGGGAACCCCTCCTCGCCGTGCGGACTGACCCGCGACAGCCGCAGCCCGTGCTCACCGACCGGCGTGACGTCCCACACCCGCTTGTCGAAGCCGCGCTCCCCGCCGTGCAGGGAGTTGGGCGCGGGGTTGAGCGCGAGGGCGTACGTCACCCCGTCCAGCGGGAAACGCCCCCCGGCGATCCGGTTCGCGAACCGGCCGATCAGGGCGCCGAAGTAGGGCCCGGTGTGCGTGAGATAGCCGTCCAGGTCCGCGAACCCCAGCACCACGTCCGCCGTACGCCCGTCCCGGTCGGGCACCTCCACCGACTGCACGATCCCGCCGTACGACAACACCCGCACCCGCACACCGGAGCGCTCCAGGGTCCACCGGTGAACCGGGGTGCCGTCGGGAAGTGTGCCGAAGAGTTCGTTCATGTGCGGAACTTTAGGTCACCCGGCTGTGGCGGTGACCTTCCGGTAGGCCATCTCGGCCAGCCGGGCCTGCCCGTTCACACTCGGGTGGAACCAGTCCCAGTGGCTCAACTGGTCGGTGCCGAACCGGTACGCGTAGACCGCGCCGCCGTCGAAACGGCACCGCTCGTCCTTCGCGCACACCTCCGCCAGCACCTCGTTGTACGCCTCCACCCGGTCCTGCACGGTGTCCCGCCGCTCGGTCGCCGCCGCGGCCAGATCGTCGGGGTCGCCCAGCATCGACGGGCAGATGCCCAGCTTCCATACCTGCTTGCCCAGCTCATTGGTCCGCCCCTGCGACCACAGCCGCTTCAGGTCCGGCACGCTCGCCACATACACCTGCGCCTTCGGCGCCGCGGCCCGCAGCGTGTCCATCGCCTCCTCGAACTGCGCCCGGAAGTCGGCCACCGACGTCATCGCCGCGGCGGTGTCCCGGCACGCGTCGTTGGCCCCCGCCATCACCGTCACCAACTCCGGCTTCCGCGTCGCCGCCTGCGCCATCTGCCCGGCGAGATCGCCCATCCGCGCCCCGGTCACCGCGTAGTTCCAACTCGCCGAGGCCGCCTTGGCCCGCCCCAGCAGCCGTACGGCGAGACTGTCGACCTCGGCACTGCTGCCGGTCGCCCAGGACGCCTCCGTGCAGTCCTTGAGCAGCGCACACGCGTCGAAGCCCCGGGTGATGGAGTCGCCGACCGCGGCGAGGGACGCCGGACTGCGGTCCCACAGGGACGTCGGCGACGGGGACGGCTTCGCTCTGTGCGCCGCGGCGCCGGACGGCTCCGACGCGTTGCCACCGACGGCGTCGCACCCCGCGGCGCCCAGGACGGTCGCCGTCACGACGGCGAGTACGGCACGCGAACGACGGCTTCGCATCCCCTGGTGACCTCCTCGGTCGACATGCGCTCTCCCGCGAACTTCGTCCCCCTCCATGACAACGCACGGGAGTTCCCGACCCGCGCCCGCGCAACGCCGCGGCCCGCTTCTAGCGTCCTGCCGGGTGAATGGCGGGCGTTTCACGGCATCGGGACCGACGGTACGTCACACTCCTTGCGCCGCCGCACGGTAGCCTCGCCATCAACGTGGCTGCCGCCACCGCCACTCATCTCGTCCGCACAATGGTCCCGCTCTGCCCGGAGGTCCCGGTGACGACACGTGGAGTTCTGTACGTGCACTCCGCTCCGCGCGCGCTGTGCCCGCACGTCGAGTGGGCCGTCGCCGGAGTGCTCGGCACGCGCGTCAACCTCGACTGGATCCGGCAGCCCGCGGCCCCCGGCACCTGGCGCTCGGAGTTCTCCTGGCAGGGCCAGGTCGGCACCGCCTCCAAGCTCGCGTCGGCCCTCAGAGGCTGGCACCTGCTCCGCTTCGAGGTGACCGCCGAGCCCTGCCCCACCGCGGAGGGCGAGCGCTACAGCTGCACCCCCGACCTCGGCATCTTCCACGCCGTC
>JABFXD010000772.1 GCA_013361925.1 Streptomyces sp.
CGCGGAGGCCGAACCCCGCCTCGACGACCCGCACGCCGGTTCCGGCACGGACCGCGCGACCAACGCCGCCGCCACGCTCCCGGCGGTGCCGAAGGTGAGCCCGTCGGCGACCTCGCCCATGGGTGGCGTGAGCCAAGTGCCGCTGCCGCCGTCGACACCGGCGCGGGTCGTGGCGCCGACCCCGGGCCCCACGACCATCCCGGACGCCCCGAACCCGACGACCGCGTCCCCACAGCCGACACCGACACCGACACCGACACGAACACCGTCTCCGGCACCGAGTCAGAACACGAGCACACCGCCACCGGCCCCGGCGACACCGACGCCGAGCCAGCCCACTGGCGGCGGTGGGGTGTGCGTTCCGGTGATCGGCCTGTGTGTAGGTCCGCTGGGTCGATAAACGCCCCAAGGGGCGCGGGGAACTGCGCGACCGGCCCCCACCCGCCCGCACCCGCCCGACAAGCCCCGGCGGCACATCCTCAGGCGGTCGTCTCACTCCGCCGAGTAAGCAACCAAGGCTCCACAACCCCAAGCCCTCGCACCGGCCGCTGCCACATCGGCTGAAGCGCGAAGCGGTACGTCGGCGGCTCCTCGCCCTCCTTCTCCGCGGCGGCCGCGGCCTCGGCGGCCTCCGCCTCGGAGGCCGGCGCCTCGGCGGTGCGGATCAGTTCCTGGGCGAAGTCGGTGTCGACGAGGACGGCGTCACGGGGAGCTATGGAGGTCAGCCGGGAGGCCAGATTCACGGTCGTGCCGAACACATCGCCCATACGAGTGGTGACCGTGCCGAAGGCGATGCCGACGCGCAGCTCGGGCATGGTCTCGTCGTTCGCCATGGTCTCGATGAGGCGCAGCGCGATCTCCGCGGCGACCCCCGCGTCGTCCGCGGCGTAGAGCACCTCGTCACCGAGGGTCTTGATGAGGCGCCCGCCGTGCGCGGCGACCAGGTCGGCGGCGGTGGTCTCGAAGGCCTCGACGAGCTCGCCGAGCTCCTCCTCCTCCATGCGCCGGGTCAGGCGCGTGAAGCCGACGAGGTCGGCGAAGCCGACGGCCAGGCGCCGGTCGACCATCTCCTCGTCGTCGGCCGCCTGCACCACCCGCCCCGCGGACGCGGCGAGCTGCCGGCGCCAGACGTAGACCAGGAACTCCTCCAGCTCGGGCAGGAGCAGCTCGATGATCGGGTACGTCACCTCGGTACGGGTCATACCGGGCTCGGGCGGCTCGGTCAGCCCCTCCAGGAACGAGTCGATCTGCCACTCGGCCAGCCGGGCCGTGGTCTGCCCGGTGGACCGGGCCACCTGCACGGCCATCGCCTCGCTGAGCAGCCCGGCCTCGACGAGACCGGCGAGGCGCCGCAGGGCGAGGACGTCCGCCTCGGTGAAGGCCTTGGCCTGTCCGACGTCGGCGAAGCCCATGGCCCGCCAGAAGCGGGTGGCCAGCTCCATGGAGACACCGGCGGTACGGGCCGCCTGAAAGGGCGTGTAGCGCCGCTCCGCACCGAGGATCAGCGCTTCGAGACGCACGGCGAGCGGGTGCGGGTCCCCTCCGGGGTCGGCGCCGTTCGTGTCCGCGCCGGAACCCGTGTCGTCGACGGTCACGCCAGCTGCCCTTCCGATCTGTCACGGTCAGGTATCGACCGGCCTTCACTTTACGGCAGGTGTGCGGTAGCTCACTCCCGTGGAGCCGAAGGAGGGGGTGGTTGGGGGTGCGTGGTCGGCTGCGGCGCCATCGTGGCTGGTCGCGCAGTTCCCCGCGCCCCTCAAAGCCCTCACGCTCACGCCGGTCGCAAGTGGACGATGTCTCCCGCACCTACCGGTTCCTGTACGCCGTTCTCCGTCGCGATCACAAGCCTGCCGTCCCCATCGACGGCCACCGCCTCTCCCGTGATCGAGCGATCGCCCGGCAGCTCGGCCCGTACCGTTCTCCCCAGCGTCGCGCATCCCGCGGCGTACGTCTCCTGGAGCCCGCTCACCGCCGGATCACCGTCGGCCGCCCGCCACCGCCCGTACCACTCCTCAAGGGCCCGCAGGACGCCCCGCAGCAGTGGATCCCGGTCCGTGCTCACGGCCCCCGCCAGTGCCAGCGAACCGGCCGCCGGCACCGGCAGCTCGTCCTCGCGCAGGGTGACGTTGATGCCGACGCCGACGACCACCCCGTCCTCCCCGGCCCGCTCGGCGAGGATCCCGCCGGCCTTGCGTTCCTGGCCCCCCACGGTGACCAGCAGGTCGTTGGGCCACTTGAGTGCCGTGTCCACCCCCGCGGCCCGCGACAGCCCCGTGGCGACGGCCACGCCGGTCAGCAGCGGCAGCCAGCCCCAGCGGGCCACCGGTACCTCCGCCGGCTTCAGCAGGACGGAGAAGAACAGCCCGGAGCGGGCCGGCGCGGTCCACTGGCGGTCGAGACGCCCCCGCCCGGCGGTCTGCTCCTCGGCGACGAGGACCGAGCCCTCCGCCGCCGCCCCCTTCGCGGCCAGGTTCACCAGGTCGTTGTTGGTGGACCCGGTGCTCTGCACCACGTCCACCTCGCGCCACAGCCCGCCCTCCCGCACCAGACCACGCCGCAGCGCGGTGACATTGAGCGGCGGACGGTCGAGGTCGGACCAGCGGTTGTCGTCTGAAGCATCGCGCGGCGTCATGCAAGCCACCCTAGGTGTGTCCTACGCCGCACTGCTGATTAGTAGGCCCCGCACTACTCTACGGATGAGTAACCGTCCCCCCTTTTGAGCAGGCAGGGAGCCGCGACCCGATGTCCGAGCCGGAAGAGATCGACATCCACACCACCGCGGGCAAGCTCGCGGACCTCCAGCGTCGTATCGACGAGGCGACGCACGCCGGCTCCGCACGTGCCGTGGAGAAGCAGCACGCCAAGGGCAAGTTGACGGCCCGTGAGCGGATCGAGCTGCTGCTCGACGAGGGCTCCTTCGTGGAGTTGGACGAGTTCGCGCGGCACCGCTCCACCAACTTCGGGCTGGAGAACAACCGCCCCTACGGCGACGGGGTCGTCACCGGGTACGGCACCGTCGACGGACGTCCTGTCGCCGTGTTCTCGCAGGACTTCACCGTCTTCGGCGGCGCCCTCGGCGAGGTCTACGGCCAGAAGATCGTCAAGGTCATGGACTTCGCGCTGAAGACCGGCTGTCCGGTCATCGGCATCAACGACTCCGGTGGCGCCCGGATCCAGGAGGGCGTCGCCTCGCTCGGCGCCTACGGCGAGATCTTCCGCCGCAACACCCACGCGTCCGGTGTGATCCCGCAGATCAGCCTGGTCGTGGGCCCGTGTGCGGGCGGCGCGGTCTACTCCCCCGCGATCACCGACTTCACCGTCATGGTCGACCAGACCTCGCACATGTTCATCACCGGCCCGGACGTCATCAAGACGGTCACCGGCGAGGACGTCGGCTTCGAGGAG
>JABFXD010000380.1 GCA_013361925.1 Streptomyces sp.
GAGGCGAGGTCCTGGATGATCCGCCGGGTCTCGCCGAGGCCCGCGTCCAGACCTTCGGCGACGGCCCGGACATGGGTGCGGGCCGCGTCGGGCCTCTCGTCCCAGTCCTGTTCGGCCGCCTGCAACAGCATGAGACTGCCGGACAGGTCCTGCGCGAGCGTGTCGTGCAGGTCGCGAGCGATACGGGCCCGCTCCTGGAGCACACCGCTGCGATGCCGCTCGGCGGCCAGGACGTCCCGCGTGCCGCGCAGTTCCTCCAGGAGACGCTCGCGCTCCGCGACGTCGCGCTGCTGGGTCCGGTACAGCGCCACCGTGCCCCACACCGCGGCCACCGGGATCAGCACCATCTCCGGGTCGAACCCGCCCGCGGTACGGGTCAGTTGACCGACGAGCAGGGCGGTGATCAGGGTCAGCGCCGCACCGGCGGCCCGGGGCGGGACGCTGCACAGCGCCACACAGGCCAGCGGTACGGCGCACCAGGCGTAGGCGCCGGTGAAGGGCGGCGGGGCGAGGAACACGAGGATCGCCCACAGCAGCAGGAGCAGGGCGACCCAGGCGTGCCGGGCCCGCGGGCCCAGTCTGTCCCCCAGCGCGAGACCCACCGCGTAGGTCACGGCGAGCAGGGCGCTGACGGTCACTACCTCCCAGCACAGGGGGAGGTTGAGCCGAGCCAGGCGCACGGCCGCGGCACCGACGACCAGGAAGAACAACAGGTGCGGCAGCTGCCTCGGGCCGAACCCGCTGCGACGGAACGGCGTGAACGCGTGCGCGGGGCCGGGGTCGGACACGGCAAACCCCCTGGACGGAAGATCCATCAGGACAGGAGAACCGAGTCTATCCACGGCCTGTATGGCCCATGTGAAGAGCGGTGCGGTGGTCACGCCGGTCAGGAATCCGCGCGGCCACCGCACCGCCGCACCGGGCCTAGGCGCCCGGGTGCAGTCCGAGGCTGCCGGGCGTGGGGGCGCCCTGGACCTCGCCGAAGTACAGGGCGAAGGTCTGCTTCCAGCGCTCCACCTCGGCGCGGTCGGCCATGAAGCGGGGGAAGCCGTCCACGTGGGCCTCGGGGTACTCCCACAGGGGCTTGAGACCGGCCGGGGGAGTGACGTCGGTGCGCACCGACCATCCGTTGAAGGAGTTGTTCTGCCGCTCGGTCGACAGCTGCCAGTTGAGGAACAGCTTGGCGGCCAGCGGGTTCTTGGCCTGCTTGAGGATGCCCGTGCGCTGCCCCCAGCCCATGAACGGGTGCCCGTCGGCGACGACGAACCGCGCGGGCGACGACTCAGGGGCGACCAGTGAGCCCGCCGTGCCGAGGCCGATCGCCTTCTGTCCGGCGAAGACGGCGTCGCCGGGGGAGTTGCTGCCGCGTGCGAACCGCACGTCCTGGGCGGCCAGGCGGGCCACCCAGTCCCAGCCGTACTGCCGGGCGTAGAGGCTGAACAGGTAGAGAACGGCGTCGTCGTCGTGCGGGTACGACGAGGCGATCCTGCCCTTCCACTTCGGGTCGACCAGCTCCTGCGGGGTGCGCGGGGCGTCCTGCCCGACGGCTGCCGTGCCGTACAGGAAGCTGAAGGCGATCGCGCCGGTGGCCACCCACGCGCCCTGCGGATCCTTGAACTTGTCGTAGACCTTCGAGAACCCCGCGGGCTTGTAGTGCAGCAGTCGGCCCTGCTGCTTCCAGCGGTCGAAGTCCTGGAGGGTCTGCAGCTGTACGACGTCGGGGACCAGGGTGTCGGTCGCGAACTGGTTGTCGACACGGACGTCGTGGTACTTGCTGTAGTCGACGATCAGTGTCAGGTCGATGTCCGGGAAACGGTCCCGGAAGGCGGCCTTGGTGCCGTCCTGCTGGGTCGGCGTGTCACCGCCGGCGTAGACGACGAGCTTTCCGCCGTCCGCCACGGCGGCCCGGTAGAGCTCGTCGAGCGACCGGGTCTCCTCACGGCCGCCGGAGCGCCCCGAGGCGCCGGGAGAAGCGGCGGCCGGGACCGCCGAGGCGGCCACGCCGAGCGCGGCACCGAGGGCGAGGACATGTCGTCTGCTGGGCGAAGAGGGCATGCGAGGAGACCTCTCTGAGAGGGGGGTGGCGTCATGGGCCCGGCGCGAGCCACGGGCGGTGATCAGTGTGCCGCCGCCCGGCTCGCCCGCGCGTCGTCCGTGCGGAGGGAGGCGGGCTCCGGGAGTTGGAAGACGCGTTCAACCGAACGGTTGAACAGAGAACCTGTCGTCGGCAGCTCGCCGACCGCCGCTGAGGTGCGGAACTCCCGATCCAGGCGCACCATTTGAAGGGGGGCCGACCCGTCGCGGAGGTGTCGCCATGCCCATGCTGCTCATCAAGGGGTTCTACGAGGTCAAGGGCTCCCAACCGGACGGGGACACGGTGCATTTCACGGCCGACGACCCCGCGCAGTGGAGTCTGGTCGGCGGCGGACTGGGCCGCGCCGTCGAGCACACCGCGGCGGGGCGCGCCTCGCTGCGGCTGGACGCGATCGACGCCCTGGAGACCCATTACGGCCCCAACCGTGTCCACCAGCCGTTGCAGTTCGCCCATGCCGCACGGGACGAACTGCTCAGCTGGCTCGGCTTCACCGACGTCCAGCACGCGGACGAGAACGTGACGGCCAGCACCCCGGAGCAGGTACCCGGGTTCATCCTCACCCGCGGCTCCGACGTCCACGGCCGGTGCATCGCCCTGGCCGGGCGCGGAACACCGCCCGGGGACAGTGGTCTGGAGATCGACGTCGACGCCGCCGTGCTGCGGACGACCCTCAACCACCACATGGTGACAACGGGGTTGGTGTACCCGACGTTCTACCGCAGCCTGTTCACCAGTCTGCGGGTGGAGCTGACCACCGCGGCCACGGAGGCCCGGGAGGCGGGACGGGGCCTGTGGCCCGGCGATGTCACCACGACCGGGGCGAAGATCACCGGCCTGTCCTCGCTGACGGACGAGGCCGTACTGCTCCCCAAGCTGTTCCGTCGGCTGGTGGACTACCTCAAACTGGACATGCCGCTGGCGTCCTTCCCGGCCTTCCTGGCCGGTGTCGGGGACCGCTTCTCCATCCTGTCCACGGGTGAGCGCTGCGTCGGTCTGCACCGAGTCGTGGAGACGTCGAACGGCCAGACCGTACGGATGACGCATCCCTCCGAGGACCTGCTCTTCGAGGACTCCTGACCCCTGCCCATGTGAAGGCCCTGGCAGCCCCTGTGGGGCCGGCCAGGGCCTTCAGGGTCACCAGCGCGGCTTGGCGACGTTGCCGTAGGACCACGAGGAGCCTTTCGACATCTCGAAGTGCAGGTGCGGCCCGGTGGAGTTGCCGGTGGTGCCCACCTTGCCGAGCTGCTGCCCGGCGTGGACCCGCTGGCCCGCCTTCACCTGACGCTGCGAGAGATGGCAGTACGTGTAGA
>JABFXD010000871.1 GCA_013361925.1 Streptomyces sp.
CCTGATAAGGATGAGGCCACAGGTTCAAATCCTGTTAGCCCCACAGAACGAGGAACCCCAGTCGATAAGACTGGGGTTCTTTCGTGTGCCTGGAATCCGGGTACGAAAGAACCCGGTCGCTGGCGACGGGGGATGCACCAGCGACCGGGCTATGGCCAAGGCTAACAACGTCAGGCGTCGCATGGGGGCTCATACGGCAGACGAGGCAGGTACTCGTGCCATGTGACCGGGGTCAGGACGCCGCGGGTGGCCGCGCAGATGTGACGGACCGCCGCGTCGGTGTCGAGGTTCCACAGGCGGACGGTGTCGACGCCACTGGAGACGCCGAGCATGTCACCGCGCGGGCTGAAGGAGAGGAAGCTGCCGGTCCGGCCGTTGGGGCTCATCGCCTGGCCGATGGGGGTGGTGCGGGCGGGGTCGGTGACGTCCCAGGCGCGGATCGTGTTGTCGTTGCCGCCGCTCGCCAGGGTGTCGCCGTCCGGGCTGAAGGTCAGGGACACGATCGCCTCGGTGTGACCGGTGAGCGGTTCGCCGAGCGGGGCCGCCTCGCCAGGGTCGGTGATGTTCCACAGGCGGACCGTGTCGTCGTCGCCGGCGCTGGCCAGCGTACGGCCGTCGGGGCTGTAGGCGAGGGCGTCGATGGGGCCGGAGTGGCCGGTGAGCGGCTTGCCGAGCGGGGTGGGGCGCCCAGGGACGGTGACGTTCCACAGGCGGACGGTGTCGTCGGCGCTGCCGCTGGCCAGCGTATGGCCGTCGGGGCTGAAGAGAAGGGAGTTGACGTACCCCTTGTGGCCGGTGAGCGGGGCGCCGAGGCGGGTGAGGTGGGCGGGGTCGGCGACGTCCCACAGCTGGATCGTGCGGTCGTCGTGGGCGGTCGCCAGGAGACGGCCGTCCGGGCTGAAGGCCAGTGCCTCCGGGCCGGGGAAACGCGTCTGGAGCAGGACCGGGCTGCCGTAGGGGACCGGGTGGCCGGGGTCGGAGACGTTCCACAGCTGCACCGCGTGACTGCCCGTCAGGACCGCCAGGGTGCGGCCGCCGGGGGCGAAGGCCAGCGCCCGGACGTCGCCCTCCCCCGGCCGGAAGGGCCGGGACAGCAGCGCGGGCCGCTCGGGGTCGGCGACGCTCCACAGGCGGATGTTCTCGTCGCGGGCCGCGGTGGCGAGGACGCGGCCGTCGGGGCGGAACGCGCCGAGCCTGCCGGTCATGTCCGAGGTGGGGATCGACCACAGACGGACCTTGTTGTCGCCGTTGCCGGTGGCGAGGGTGCGGCCGTCGGGGCTGAAGCCGAGGGCGTACATCTCCCCGCTCGCGCCGGACAGCGCCTCCCCTATCTGGGAGGGGGAGGCGGGGTTGGCGACGTTCCACAGGCTCGCCGTGCTGTCCGCGCTGGCGGCGGCGAGGCGCTTGCCGTCCGGGCTGAACGCCACCGACCAGACGGGGCCGGTGTGCCCGGTCAGCGGAGTGCCCAGCGGGCCGGGGCGACGCGGGTCGGCCACGTCCCACAGCCGTACGGTGTCGTCCGTGCTGCCACTGGCGAGGGTGCGGCCGTCCGGGCTGAACGCCACGGAGTGGATGAGACCGTTGTGCCCGGTCAGCGGGTCGGCGAGGGCCTCGGGACGGCGCCGGTCGGTCACGTTCCACAGCCGGATCGTGTCGTCGTCGCCCCCGGCCGCCAGGGTCCGCCCGTCAGGGCTGAACGCCACCGAACGCACGGCCGCGGTGGAGCCGGTCAGCGGCTTGCCGAGCGGTGCGGGACGGGCCGGGTCCGCCATGTCCCACAGGCGGACGGTGTGGTCGTCGCCGGCGGAGGCCAGCGTGCGGCCGTCGGGACTGAACGCCACCAGGTAGATCGTGCCGTCGTGGCCGGTCAGGGGCGTGCCCAGGGAACGCGGGCGGCTCGGCCGCCGTACGTCCCACAGGCGGATCGTTCCGTCGTCCGAGGCGCTGGCCAGGGTGTGCCCGTCCGGGCTGAAGACCGCGCTGCTGACCCAGCTCGTGTGCCCGGTCAGGGGCCGGCCGAGCGGCTTGGGGCGGGCCGGGTCGGAGACGTCCCACAGGCGGACGGTGCGGTCGTAGCTGGCGGTGGCCAGGGTGCGGCCGTCCGGGCTGAACGAGGTGAGGTAGACGGCGCCGGTGTGGCCGAGCAGCGGGGTGGCCAGCGGGGCGTTCGCCGTGGACAGCAGGCGGCTGCGGGCGCCCTCGTCGCCGCCGCGCAGCCGGTGTGCCACCAGGGCGAGCTGGGCGGAGAGCGAGGGGTCGGTGTCCTGGAAGCGGTCCGCCTCGGCGACGACCTGCTCGAAGACGGCGTCGTCCCGCTGCTTCCACGCGATCACCGCCGCGCACACGGCCACCAGGGTCAGCGCGAGCAGCGCCGAGATCGCGGCCCGGCTGATCCACACCGTGCGCCGGCGCAGCCGTACCGAGGCCGCCAGGAACTCCACCGCGCTGCGGGTCAGGAAGGTGTCGCCGGCCGACTTCGCCCAGGTGTGGGCCTGTTCGAGGCGCGAGCCGCGGTAGAGGAGCGCGGAGTCCCGCTCGGAGCCCTCCCAGGACCTGCCGTCCTCCTCCAGGCGCTGGCGCAGCAGATTGCCGTTGCGGTCCTCGTCGATCCAGTCGCGCAGCCGCGGCCAGGCGTGCAGGAGCGCCTCGTGGGTGATCTCCACGGTCTCCGCGTCCAGCGTCACCAGCCGGGCCCGGACCAGCGCTTCGAGGGACTCCTCGGTCTTGTCCGGATCCGTCGACTCCGCCGCCAGCTGGCGGCGCGTGCCGCGCCGACGGGTGGCCTGGGTGTCCTCGCTGAGCCGGACCAGCCGCAGCAGAAGCAGCCGCGCGGCGGTACGGGCCGCCGGGTCCAGGTCCGACCAGGCCCGCTCCGCCGTCGCCGCCACCGCGCCCTGGATACCGCCCGCGGCGCGATACCCGGCCAGCGTCAGCCGGCCCGACTTGCGGCGCTGCCAGGTGGCCAGCAGCGCGTGGGAGAGCAGCGGCAGCACCCCCGCGTCATGAGCCCCGCGCGGCCCGTCGGCGCTCACCTCCCGCACGATCAGCTCCGCGAGGCCCGGCTCCAGCTCAAGCCCCACGGCCTTCGCCGGGGCGGTCACGGCCTCGCGCAGCTCGGTCGTGGTCAGCGGCCCGAGCACCATGTGCCGGTGCTGGAGCGCGTCGGCCAGTTCGGGATAGGAGAGGCACTGCTCGTAGAAGTCGGCGCGGATCCCGAGGACGACCAGTACCGGAGCCGGATCGTCGGGATCTCCCGGATGAGGCGGATGAGCCGGATGGTCCTGGCCGTCGCCGGGTGCGGACGCGGCGTGCAGCAGCTGGACGAACGTGCGGCGGTCCGTCTCGTCGGCGCAGAGGGTGAACGTCTCTTCGAACTGGTCGACGATCAGGACCGGCTGGGCGT
>JABFXD010000620.1 GCA_013361925.1 Streptomyces sp.
GTTGCGGGTGGCGACCGGCATCCGGCGGCGGTTGCGGATCAGGGTGACCAGCGCGCCGTGCGGGGCCTGGAGGCCGTAGAAGGCGATGAAGCAGGCGACCGCCCCGTAGAAGACCAGGCCGTCCGCGAGGTCCAGGCGGGCCAGCAGCAGGATCAGCAGCAGCTGCCGGATCAGGAAGCGGATCGACAGACCCGCGCGCACCTTGCTCAGGCGGTTGATCAGATAGCTGCTCTTGCGATGCAGATAGTGGTCCGCCAGGTACGTCACTGCGGCCGCGGCCGCGAAGGCGGGAACGCTCGGGACGAGCGCGGCCAGCATGAGCACAGGGAAGCCCAGGATCATGAGGGCCGCCGCGGCCAGCTCGGCCGCACTGCCCACCCGGGCGACGCGAATGGCTCTGGTTATCACGGAGGAACCTGCTCTTGGAGGGGGAGTGCCGGTTTTGTTCTGAGGTGCAGCGAAAATGTGAGGAATTCGCGAGAGGTACTGATTCAGGCCCCTGCGAATGCTCCGATAACGGGCAGACACAGAGGCCTGAATAACAGATGTCTAATTGCGGTTGATTATGCCACGCCGTCCTGACGGTCCAGAACGGAGGCCAGCGCCTGCTCGAAGCCGGAGGCCTTGCCCGCGGCGGCCGTCGGGTCCAGCTGGCGCACGTCGATGACATGACCGGTCAGCTCGGACAGCAGCACGTCGAGCGAGGTACGGGCCACGACCTCGGAGGACAGCAGCGAACCGGCCGGCTCCTGGCCGAAGGCCTTGGTGCGCATGGGCGTTGCGGTGCGCTCGGGGTTCACGCAGTTGACCCGGATGCCGTCGCCGGCCCACTCGTCGGACAGGGCCTGGGTGAGGTTCACCATCGCGGCCTTGGTGGAGGAGTAGAGGCTGTACTCGGCGCGGCCGCGGGTGTAGCTGCTGGAGGTGTAGAGGAGCAGCTGGCCCTTGGTCTCCGACAGGTACTTGTACGACGAACGGGCGATCTGCACCGGGGCGAGGTAGTTGACCTTGAGGGCTTCCTCGATGGTCGCGTTGTCCGTCTCGGCCAGCTTGCCGATGCGCAGCACGCCGGCGGTGTTGACGACGTAGTCGATGCGCCCGGTCTCGCCGTACGCCTTGGACAGCGCGTCGTCGACCTCCTCGGGGTTCTCGACGTGCGTGCCGGTGGTGGAGCGGCCCAGCGCGTACACCTTCGCGCCGTAGGACTCGGCGAGTTCGGCGATGTCCTTGCCGATGCCGTACGAACCGCCGAAGACGACCATGGTCTTGCCGGTCAGCAGCTCGCGGTAGGCCTCCTCGGAGACCTGCTCGGGCGCGGCGGTGGAGGCCAGCTGGAAGAGCTTGTCGGCGATGAAGACGTCGACGGGCTGGGTGACCTTCATGTTGTACTCGTCGCCCGCGACGACGTGGATCGGCACGTCCGGCAGGTACTTGAGCACGACCGAGCAGTCGTCCGTGGCCTGGAAGTTGGGGTCACCGGCGGCGACCTCGTAGGCCCGCTTGATGGTGGACAGCTTGAAGGCCTGCGGCGTCTGGCCGCGGCGCAGCCGGGAGCGGTCCGGGATCTCGGTGATGAACTCGCCGTCCTCGCCGTGCGTGCGGGTCACGATGATGGTGTCCGCGGACGGGATGGCGACGTCGACGGCCTGGAAGCGCTCCAGGGCGACCACGCAGTCGTCGATGACGCGCTGCGACAGCAGGGGGCGAACGGCGTCGTGGAACAGGACGTTGAGGTCCTCGCCCGCGGCCAGGCCCTCGCCGAGCGCCTCGATGGCGCGCTCGGTGGTCTCGTTGCGCGTGGAGCCGCCCTCGATGATCTTCTTGACCTTCGTGAACCCGGCCTTGGCCACGATCTTCTCTATGTCCGGCACATAGCCGGGCGCCATCAGGACGATGATGTCGTCGATCGAGTCGGCGTTCTCGAAGGTGGTCAGGGTGTGCTCGATGACTGCCTTGCCGGCGATCTTCAGCAGCTGCTTGGGGATCGAGAGACCCACGCGCTGACCGGTACCGCCGGCCAGGATCACTGCGGTGGTACGGGGCTTGGCGATGTGCTGGGACACAGGTGACCTACCTCGGGGCGACAGGGAACTTCGAAATGGTCCCACTTGGGGTTACCGCAGTGCAAGGTGAGCGCCGTCCGCCGCATATGTGCGCGCCATCTGTCATTCACCTTGTACTCCTGGTGATTGAGGAGACCGTTGTGGTGAGCACCCTGGAATTGCTGTGAGTAACTCCACAGGGAGTTGTGTATTGCTGTGTGTGACGACCGTACCGCTTCGCGGCGCCCCGGCCGCTTCGGGCTCAGCCGCGTCGCAGCCGCTTCAGACACCGGTGGCCGAGCACCTTCACGAGTTCCCTGGACGAGGTCTGGTGCACCGTCCGCGACTTGACCGGCGCGGTGTTCCGGATCGGCGCGGCGGCGGCCGCGGCCAGCGCGCCGTACAGCGCCTGAGCGGCCACCTCGGGAGCGATCCGCGGTTCCGCGAGCGTCTCGGTGCCGGGCTTCGCCACGGCGGACAGCAGGGCCGGGTCGCCGAGGACGCGCACGCCCGTCGCGCCGATGGACCGCGCCATCTCGGCGCCGATCTCCGCCGCGGCCTCGACGGCCCACTGCGGGGTGCAGATCTTCACGTCGTGCGGTGTCGGGCTGCACGCGTTCTTCATATGCATGACCGCGCCGTGCCGCACCAGCCTGGAATACAGCTCGTCGGGGAGTCCATTGCCGCGGAATTCCTTATTAAGATTCCGCAGCATTTCGGTCTCGGCGAGAGTCAGGGAACGGTTGGCGGTGTCGGGGACCTCCTGGAGCAGGTCTTCCGGAAGACCGAGGAGCCGCTCGAAGGTGCGCATCAGCCCGCCGCGGTCGCGGTCGTCGACCACGACGACGGTGACCCGCTCGGCGCCGACCGCCCGGACCCAGCGCTCGACCAGCCGGTCGTGCCGGTGGCGGCGCCAGAAGCTGGGGTTGGGCTTCTCGTAGGGCGCCTTGCGGAGCATGTGCTCCAGCCACTCCTCGTACCCCATGCGCAGCCCGTTCTGCACGTACTGCTGCCACTGCGAGGGCATGATCCTCGCCAGCGGGCGCAGGGTGACCAGGACGTGCACACGGTCGCCGCCGAGCTGATCGACGATCCGGGCGATCGTCGTGTCGTCGGGGGCGTCGGCGAAGAACTCGCTGCTGATGACCGAGGTGGTGTGCCGCCCGGCGCCGTCGACCCGGTCCACCAGCTGTAGCCACTGCTTCTCGCTGGGGCCGGCGTCGCCCATCATCCCGGGCCGGGCGCAGGCCGCGAGGACGGCCTCCATCGGATGCCGGGTGGTCGCCGGCCACAGGACGCCGTGCTCGCCGAGCCGGTCCTTGGCCGCGAACATCGCGCCCTGGATCGACGTCGTGCCGGT
>JABFXD010000587.1 GCA_013361925.1 Streptomyces sp.
AGTTGACCAGTGCGCTCCGGTGGACGGGGTTTCCTCAGAAGGGACTAGCAAGTGATCAAGAAGGTTCTGGCTACCGCCGCGGTCGCCGCTTCCGTCGTCGGCGTCGCCTCCCCCGCCATGGCCATCGGGAACGACGGCACCACCTCCGCCAGCGGCAACGGTGCGCACCAGTCGTTCGGCAACTCGGCCACGTACGGCAACATGAGCCCGCAGATGGCGCTCATCCAGGGCTCGCTCAACAAGCCCTGCATCGGTCTGCCGGCGAAGGCCAACCTCCAGGGCATCATCGGCCTCGCCGCCGTCGGTGTGCTGCAGGACGTGCCGATCCTGTCGGCCCCGCAGAACCAGCAGTGTGTCGAGAACTCCACCCAGGCCAAGGGCGACGAGCCGCTGTCGCACATCCTGGACGACATCTCCGTTCTCGCGGGCAACGGCAAGGACAACCACTGAGCCGTCCTCAGGGGCTCCGTTCGCTGAGCCCTGGGGCTGCAATCTGAGTCCCCATCAGCGGGCCGCCGGTCTCCCGGCGGCCCGCTGTTCTAGCGTGCGTCGCGTGACGACGAAGAGAACCCTTTCTTCCCTGGCCATCCCCGTACTCGTCCTCGCTGCCGCCTCGACCCTGCTCGGCGCCTCCCCCTTCCCCGAGCGGCAGGCTCCCCGCCCCCTGAACATCGTGCTGATGGGCACGGACGGCCGGGACACCATCACGGCCGCCGAGAAGCGCAAGTTCCACGCCGGCGGCATCGCCTGCAACTGCACCGACGTCCTGATGCTGATCCACGTCTCCGCACGCCGGGACCGGGTCAGCGTGGTGAGCATGCCCCGCGACTCCTACGCGGACATCCCGCCGCACCGTGACGAGTCCAGCGGCGAGGAACGCGGGACGCATCCCGCGAAGATCAACGGCGCGTACGCCGAGGGCGGTCCCGCGCTCACCATCGCCACGGTCGAGTCGATGACCGGGGTGTCGGTCGACCGGTATCTCCAGGTGGACTTCCGGCGCTTCATCGACGCCGTGAACGACGTCGACGGGGTGCGGGTGTGCACGCCGCGGACGCTGAAGGACTCGGCCACCAAGCTGAACCTCAAGCCCGGCAAGCACCGGCTGACCGGGGGGCGGGCGCTGCAGTACGTGCGCTCCCGGCACGTCGACCGCAGTGCCGACCTCGGGCGGATCCAGCGCCAGCAGCGGTTCCTGGTGAACGCCCTGAGCGGGCTCAGGGCGAAGAAGGCGCTGACCGACCCGGTGGGCATGGCGCGCGTGGTGAACACGCTGGTCGGGTCCGGGCAGGTCGAGCAGGGCTTCGACGCGGGCGAGCTGGTGCAGTTGGCGGCGGCGCTGGACAAGGTGCCGGCGCGGGCCCTGGAGTTCACGACCGTGCCGATCGCCGGGTTCAACGAGACCAGGCCCGACATCGGCTCGACGCTGGCCTGGGACCGCAAGCGGGCGGACGCGATGTTCGCGAAGCTGCGCGCCGACCGGCCGCTGATGAAGGCCGACGCCGATCCCAAGCCCAAGGACCCGCCCAGCCTGATGGGGTACGCCCCGGTGCGCGGCAGCCGGTTCACCTGCGGGTGAGCGCGCGGCGGGGGCGCTCGGGCGGCCCGCATGCGCGCTGGGCCGATCGGGGCAAAGAGCGCAACCCCGGCCGGGGTCCCGCCGTTGATGATCACGCAGCTCCTCACCGGAGTCCGCTTTTCGAAGGGAATGAACATGAAGAAGCTGTGGGCAACCGCGGCTATCGCCGCCACCGTCGTCGGTGCCGGCTCGCCCGCCATGGCCATCGGCGACGACGGCACCACGTCCGCCAGTGGCAACGGCGCCTCGCAGGAGTTCGGCAACTCGGCGACCTTCGGCGACATGAGCCCGCAGCTCTCGCTGGTCCAGGGTTCGCTCAACAAGCCCTGTGTCGGCCTGCCGGCCAAGCTCAACCTCCAGGGCATCGCCGGCCTCGTCGCCGTCGGTGTGCTCCAGGACGTTCCGATCCTGTCGGCGCCGCAGAACCAGCAGTGTGTCGAGAACTCCACCCAGGCCAAGGGTGACGAGCCGCTGTCGCACATCCTGGACGACATCTCGGCCCTCTCCGGCAACGGCCAGGGCAACGGCTGATCCTCGGATCTCCCGCCACGGCGGGTCACCGGTTCCTCCGGTGGCCCGCCGTTCGGCGTGTGCGGCTACTTCTGCTTGCGGTAGATCGCCTCGATCTCGTCGGCGTACGCCGCGAGGACCGCGTGCCGCTTGACCTTCAGGGACGGGGTGAGCAGGCCGTTGTCCTCGGTGAACTCGCCCTCGACCAGGGTGAAGGCGCGGATCGACTCGGCGCGGGAGACGGCTCCGTTGGCGTGGTCCACCGCCTTCTGGACGGCGGCGCGCAGCGCGGGGTCGGTCACGAGCTCGGACAGCGGGGTGTCGGCGGGGCGTCTGCGGACCGCCAGCCAGTGGGCGACGGCCTCCGGGTCGAGGGTGATCAGGGCGGCGACGAAGGGGCGGTTGTCGCCGACGACGAGGCACTGGCCGACCGGTGAGCGGCTGCGCAGCCGGTCCTCCAGGACGGCCGGGGAGACGTTCTTGCCGCCGGAGGTGACGAGGATGTCCTTCTTGCGGCCGGTGATGGTGAGGTAGCCGTCCTCGTCCAGGGAGCCGAGGTCGCCGGTGGCGAACCAGTCGTCGGTGAGGGCGGCGGCGGTGGCGGCCGGGTTGTTCCAGTACGTGCCGAAGACGATGCCGCCCTTGACGAGCACCTCGCCGTCGTCGGCGATGCGCACGGCGGTGCCGGGGACCGGGACGCCGACCGTGCCGGGGCGGGGTGCGAGGGGCGGGACGATGGTGGCGGCGGCGCTGGTCTCGGTCAGGCCGTAGCCCTCGTAGACGATGATCCCCGCCGCGTAGAAGAACAGGTTGAGGTCGCGGTCGAGCGGGGAGCCGCCGCTGATGGCGTAGCGCATGCGGCCGCCGAGTTCCTTGCGGACCCGGCGGTAGACCAGGAGGTCGTACAGGGCCCAGGCGGCGTAGAGGCCGGGTCCAGGGCCCTTGCCGCGGCCGAGGAACTTCTCCAGGTACCGCTCGCCGAAGCGGACGCCGATGCGGTGGGCGCGGTCGAAGGAGGCGGCGCGGCCGAGCTTCTCGGCGGTGGCGCGGCCGGTGTCGTGGATCTTCTCGAAGAGGTACGGCACGCCGACGAGGAAGGTCGGGCGGAACTCCTTGAGCGCGGGGCGGAGTTCGTCGGGCTTGATGCTCGGGCAGTGGCCGATCTCGATGCGGCCCATCAGACAGGCGATCTGGAGGGTGCGGCCGAGGATGTGGGCGAGGGGGAGGAAGAGGAGGGTGGAGGCGGTCTGGCGGGTGACCTCCTTGAAGATGGGGTGGAGCAGCTCGACGGTGTTGGCGGCCTCGGCGTACAG
>JABFXD010000947.1 GCA_013361925.1 Streptomyces sp.
CCCCCGCCTGCCGACCGCTGCCCGGATGCGAGGATGAGGCGCCATGACAACAGGGTGGTGTTCGCGCACAGTACGGGCCGCGGTGTTCGCGGCCGTCTGTGTGCTGCTCGCCGCCCTCGGCCACGTCCTGATGTCCGGCGCCGACGTGCCCGCCTGGGCCCTGGCCGTCGGCGTGACCGGGACGGGTGCCGTCGGCTGGGGTCTGGCCGGACGGGAACGCGGACTGCCGTTGATCGTGACGGCCGTGGTCGTCGTACAGACGGTCCTGCACCAGGCGTTCTCTCTCGCGCAGACGGCACCGGACGAGTCGACCGCCATGGGCATGCACATGGACATGGACATGGACGCGGGCATGGGGTCGATGCACATGGGGCACCCCATGCACGGCGGCGGTGGCGTCGTCGGCTCGTCGTCGTACGGCATGCTCGCCGCCCACCTGCTCGCCGCGCTCCTGACCGGCCTGTGGCTGGCGTACGGCGAGAAGGCCGCCTTCCGCATCCTGCGCGCCGTCGCCGCACGGCTGGCGGCGCCGCTCCGGCTGCTCCTCGCGCTGCCGACGCCCACCGACCGCCCCCGCGTCCGTCGCGGGCGCCCGCGCTCGGACCGGGCCCCGGCCCTGCGCCTTCTCATCCACGCGATCACCTCCCGGGGTCCTCCGGTGGGGCCGGCTGTCGGCTGACGACAGCGGGCAACCCGAGGCCGCCCCAGCGTGCCTCGGGTCTCGGCCGTACGCCCACGCGGGCGCCGCACACGTCATGGCGTGCGCCCGTCCCCGCGTGCCGTAGGGCCGTCTCCCCATTCACCGGACCCCGCGCCTTCGCGCGCACCGGTCCGGTTCACGGATCCCGAGAAGGACACCAGGTGATCACCTCTGCCCTGCCTGACCCGCCCACCGCGACGGACGCCAGAACCGGCACGTCCGCCTCGATCGACGAGTCGATAACCGCCTGGGCCCTGGCCGCCCGCGGCGGTGACACGGACGCCGTCGAGCGGTTCGTGCGCGCGCTCCAGCGGGACGTCCAGCGCTACGTCGCCCATCTGTGCGGCGACCCCCAGGCCGTGGACGACCTCGCCCAGGACACGTTCCTGCGGGCGCTCGGCAGCCTGCACCGCTTCGAAGGGCGCTCCTCGGCGCGCGCGTGGCTGCTGTCGATCGCCCGCCGGGCCGTCATCGACAGCTACCGGTACGCCGCCGCCCGGCCGCGTCTGTCCGACGTACCGGACTGGCAACTGGCCGTGGAGCACGCCCAGCCGCAGGGGCTGCCCGGCTTCGACGACGGCATCGCCCTGCTGGACCTGCTGGCCACGCTGCCCGCCGAGCGCCGGCAGGCGTTCGTCCTCACACAGCTGGCCGGCCTGCCGTACGCGGAGGTCGCCGAGGCCGGTGACTGTCCGATCGGCACGGTCCGCTCCCGTGTGGCCCGCGCCCGGGCGAGCCTGCTGGAACTGCTGACCGAGGCGGAAGAGCCAACCGCCGTCCTCGCGGCGGTCTGAGGCCGTTCCGCACGCGGACGTCGGGGCGGCGGTCCCTTGCCGGAGCGCCGCCCCGAATGACGTTGCCCCCGTCGGCGACGATCACTAGGGTCGGTCGGGTGACTGCCGGGTCGGCCTTGGGCCACACACGAGTGAGGTTCCCGGCCTCGGCGTGAGCGCGAGGCGGGCACGCGGCCCGCCCGTCCCTCCGTGTCTTTGCTCCCGGCGCCCGTATACGGAGCGCCCCGTTCCAGCGGATCCCAAGACCGGAGACTCACCTTTCATGTCCCCTGACCAGCTGTACCCGCACGACGCCGACCTGCCGACGGCCGGTGTCCACTTGAACCACACCGCCGTCTACGCGAGCGACCGGCACCTGTCCGCCGAGTTCATCGCCGTGATCCTGGGGCTGCGGGTGGGCGCCCCCTTCGGGCCGTTCGTGCCCGTGGACCTCGGCAACGGCGTCACGCTCGACTACTACGAGAAGCGGGACGAGCCGATCCAGTCCCAGCACTACGCCTTCCTCGTGCCCGAGGACCGGTTCGACGCGATGATCGGCCGTCTGGAAGCGGTCGGCGTGACGTACTACGCCGACCCCGCCCACACCGATGCCGGCCGGATCAACCGTCTGTTCGGGGGCCGCGGCGCCTACTTCGCCGACCCGGACGGCCACAACATGGAGATCATGACGCGGCCTTACGTCCGTCCCTAGCGGGCGAGGGCGCCAAACCGGGCGCCCGCAAGGGCGTTTGCCCGAGAAGCGCGTGGTCAGGTGATGTGGCGCAGCAGTGCGGCGGCCACCGGGGACGGCTCGCCGGGAGGCCGTACCACCATGATCTTCCAGTGGGGTGCGTGGCGGTCGAAGCGGTACTGGGGCAGATCGGGGAAGCGGTCGGCGATCGACTGGGGCATGACGCACACGCCCAGGTCGTTGCGGACCAGTTCGGCCGCCGCGCCGATGTCGTTCACCTCGAAGGTCGTGGTGCGGTCGACGCCCGCGGCCCGGAAGGCCCGGTCGACGGCGTAGCGAATGGCCCAGCCGGACGTGAAGTCGACCAGGGGCAGCCGGGCGATGTCGGCGAGCCGCACCGGGCCGTTCGGCGGCGCCCCGGAGAGGTCCCGCCGGGGCGCCGCCAGCAGCACCATGTCCTCGCGGGCCAGCAGCCGCGTCGCGAGCCCGCGCTGCTGCTGGCGGTCGAGCGCCACCACGGCCAGGTCCACCGTGCCCTCGCGCAGCGCCTGCCGGATGTCGGCGACGGCGGCCTGCCGCAACTGCACGACCACGCCCGGATGTTCGGCCCGCAGCGCGGCCAACGCATGGTGGAGCCCCGCCCAGACACCCTGCATCGTGCCGACGGTCACCCGCCCCCGGAGCTGCCCCTGCACGGCGTCCACGGCCTCCCGGGCCTGTTCGGCGGCCCGGAGCGTCGCGCGCGCGGCGGGCACGAACGCCTCGCCGGCCGGGGTGAGCGCGACGCGGTGGGTGGTGCGGTCGAACAAGGCGGTGCCCAGCTCGCGCTCCAGGGCGCGGACCGTGCTGGACACGGCGGACTGGACCACGTGCAGTCGCCTGGCCGCCGCCGTGAAACCGCCCGCGTCGGCCACCGCGACGACGACCTCCATCTGCCGCAGATCCATCATCCGCTCCAGGTCAGGCAGCGCTCCGACCGGAGCTGCTGCGACGGTCGCCGATCTTCGTCGGCATCGTATGCGGGCGGCGTCCCGTCGTGAGGCATCCGTCAGCGACCCGCCTCGGGGTTCCGCGGCCGTTCGGTGGCCCAGTAGAGCAGCGCGACGAGCGGCAGGGCCGCACCCAGGACGGTCAGGGCGGTCCAACCGCCCGCGTGGTACACGACGGACCCGAGCTGTGAGCCGGCCGCGCCGCCGACGAAGAACAGGGCGATGAAGGCGCTGTTGAGGCGGGC